>JAPHUU010000324.1 GCA_026193555.1 Rhodanobacter sp. | reverse complement strand
GCGCCGGCGACGCTGCGTGCCCTGCTCGAGGATCCGGTGTATCGCGAGCACCTGGCGGCGCGCGGCGACCAGCAATGGGTGATGCTGGGATACTCCGACAGCGGCAAGGACGGCGGCACGCTGGCTTCGCGCTGGGGGCTGCAGCGCGCCCAGGTCGAGCTGCTGGAAGTGGCCCACGCAGCGGGCATCAAGCTGGCGTTCTTCCATGGCCGCGGCGGCTCGGCCAGCCGTGGCGGTGCACGCATCGCGCCGGCGCTGATGTCCTCGCCCCGGGGCTCGGTGGCCGGTGTGCTGCGGGTGACCGAGCAGGGCGAGGTGATCCATCGCAAGTACGGCATCCGCGCGCTGGCACTGCGCCATCTGGAGCAGACCATCGGCGCCGTGCTCAGCGCGTCACTGCGCCCGCGTGGCACTGATCCGCGCGAGGAGCGCTGGCGGGCGAAGATGGAGCAGTTGTCGGCCAGCAGCCGGCAGACCTATCGCGTCTTCGTCGACCACCCGCATTTCGTCGATTATTTCCGCAGTGCCACGCCGATCGACGTGATCGAACGGATGACCCTGGGATCACGGCCGTCGAGCCGGCGCAGCATGCGTGGTGTGCAGGATCTGCGGGCGATTCCGTGGGTGTTTGCCTGGACCCAGTGCCGCTCGATCCTGCCCGGCTGGTACGGCCTCGGCAGCGCGCTGGCCAGCGGTGTCGCCCGGTTTGGCGAGGACGCCATGAGGGAGATGGCGCGCGACTGGCCGTTCTTCAGCAACATGCTGGATGACGTGGAGATGGTGCTGGCCAAGTGCGACCTGGATATCGCCGAGGCATTCTCGAAACTGTCCGGCCCCCTGCATGACGAAATGTTCGGACTGATTCGCGCCGAGTTCGCCCTGACCCGGCAAGGCTTGCTGCGGCTCAAGGGGCATCAGTCGCTGCTGCAGGACTCGCCGCGGCTGGCCGCATCGATCCACCTGCGCAACCCCTACGTCGACCCGATGAGCCTGTTGCAGGTCGACCTGCTGCAGCGCTGGCGTGCCGGCGACTGTGCCGACGACACCCTGCTGCAGGCTCTTGTCGCCTGCGTCAACGGCGTGTCGCAGGGGCTGCAGAACACCGGTTGAGCATCCCCGGATGCCACTTGCCCAACATGCAATCGGTCAAGAGGAATGACCAGATGGGGCTCTTCGGAAAACTAGTCTGGGTGCTGCTGACGACGACCGTGTGCTTTGGGGCGTCTGCCGCAGGTGGATCAGCACGCCATCAGTCCGGAAGATCAGCCGCAGAGCAATTTTTGCGGGCCGTTTATGCCAAATATCAAGCTGACGGAGATGGCGTTTCCGCGAATGACCGGGCGGTCTATGACTCGAGGCTGCTGACGTTGATGCGTGCCGATCGAGAAGCCGCGGGCAAAGGTTACGTGGGTTGGCTCGACTTCGATCCACTATGCGCATGTCAGGACTTTGACATCCGGGCGGTGAAGATCGCATTTCTCCCGGCGGGCAATCGGTGGCGCGATGCCGAAGTGCGTTTCCGCAATCTTGATCAGGATGTCACATTACATCTGGAGCTTCGCTTTACGCCGGTGGGCTGGCGTGTGGCAGACGTGAGCTCGCCCAGCTGGGGCGGCAGCCTCCGCGACCGGCTCAGGCGAGAAATTCAAGCTGGCGCACGTTGATCGGCATCAGCCGTCGAGTTGCGCCCAGCGTGCGTAGGCGGTTTCCAGTTCCGTCTGCAGCTTGGCCGCGGCCTCGTTGGCGCGGGTGATTGCGGCGCCGTCCTGCTTGAAAAAGTCCGGTGAGGTCATCGCTTCGGCATGGGCGGCGATGCCGGTTTCCAGCTGTTCGATGCGCCGCGGCAGCTGTTCCAGCTCGCGCTGGTCCTTGAAGCTCAGCTTGCGTTTCGCGACCGGCGTGGGCTCGCTGCGCGTGAGGCCGGGCTTGGCGGCCGCTGCGGCAACCGCCGCCGCGGCACTGGGACGCTGGCGCAGCCAGTCGCTGTAGCCGCCCACGTATTCGCCGATCCGGCCGTTGCCTTCCAGCACCAGAGTGCTGGAAACCACGTTGTCGAGAAACGCGCGGTCATGCGAGACCAGCAGCAGGGTGCCCTGGTAGTCGGTCAGCAGTTCTTCGAGCAGCTCCAGCGTCTCGACGTCCAGATCGTTGGTGGGCTCATCCATCACCAGCAGGTTGGACGGTTGCGCGAACAGCTTGGCCAGCAGCAGGCGGTTGCGCTCGCCGCCGGAGAGGCGGGTGATCGGCGCGCGGGCGCGCTCGGGCGAAAACAGGAAGTCCTGCAGGTAGCCGATGATGTGCTTGCGCTGGCCGTTGAGCTCGATGAACTCGCGGCCCTCCGCCACATTGTCCAGCGCGTTGAGCTTGTCATTCAGCTGCACCCGGTGCTGGTCGAAGTAGGCGATCTGCAGGCCGGTACCCAGCTCGGCCGTGCCGCGTTGCGGTTTCAGCTCTCCCAGCATGATCTTCAGCAGGGTGCTCTTGCCGGCGCCGTTGGGGCCGATGATGCCGATGCGGTCGCCGCGCATGACGGTGGTGCTGAGGTCGCCGATCAGCACGCGGCCACCGTAGGCCTGGTGCACATGCTGCAGGTCGATCACCTTCTTGCCGGAAGACTGCCCCGTCGCCACCGCCATCTTCGCGTTGCCGGTGAGGTTGCGCCGCTCGGCGCGCTCGTTGCGCAGTTCCTTCAGCGCGCGCACGCGGCCCTCGTTGCGGGTGCGCCGGGCCTTGATGCCCTGGCGGATCCACACTTCCTCCTGCGCCAGCTTCTTGTCGAACAGCGCATTGGCCTGCGACTCCGCATGCAGACGCTCCTCGCGGCGGCGCAGATAGTTGTCATAGTCGCCCGGCCAGTCGGTCAGCGCGCCGCGGTCGATCTCGACGATGCGGGTGGCCAACGCGCGCAGGAAGCTGCGGTCATGGGTGACGAAGATGATGCTGCCGGCGAACTGCTTGAGGAAGCTTTCCAGCCAGCCGATCGCCTCGATGTCCAGATGGTTGGTCGGTTCGTCCAGCAGCAGCACGTCGGGTTTGCGCACCAGCGCCTGCGCCAGCAGCACGCGGCGCTTCATGCCGCCGGACAGGGCGGCAAAGTCGGTCTCGCCGGGCAGCTCGAGCTGGGTCAGCACCTCGGTCACCCGGCGATCCAGGTCCCAGCCGTGCTGTGCCTCGATCTGCGACTGCACCTCGCCCAGCGCGTCGAAATCGGCCTGCGTGTGCAGCTCATGCAGCAGGTGGTGATAGCGCGCCAGCAGGTGGCCGAGATCGCCGAGCCCTTCGGAGACCACGTCGAACACGTCGCCGGCGGTATCCTGCGGCACCTCCTGCGCCATCCGCGCAATCACCACGCCGCTTTGCACGCGGACTTCGCCATCGTCGACATGCAGCTCGCCGGCGATCAGCTTCATGAGGGTGGATTTGCCTTCGCCGTTGCGGCCGACGATGCACACCCGCTCGTTCGCCTCGATCGACAGATCGACGTGTTCGAGCAGGAGCGGGCCGCCGATACTGAAGTCGACGCGTTGCAGTTGGATAAGAGACATCCGCCCATTGTAGCTGTTGCCACACTTGCAAGTCGGAAGACGGGGTCAGTCTTTCCCAGCGAGGCTGTCAGGGCAACCTTAAGAAAATAAGGTTGCTCGAATTTTCCCAAAAATCTACACTCATCGGATTGGGAAAACGGAGAGCGTCATGGAGCGAACGACCGGTGCGTACGTGGCAGGCAGCCTTTCCGGCAGCCATTACAACGCCTTCGTGCCCCATCCCTTGCCGCCGGAACCCGCCCTTGTCTTCGGCCCCGCCCTTGTCGCCCTGCTCGAACGCGCCAACCAGGCCCTCGGCCGACTGGACGGCATCACCCTGATGCTGCCCGATCCGGCTTTGTTCCTGTACCAGTACGTGCGCAAGGAGGCACTGCTCTCCTCGCAGATCGAAGGCACCCAGTCCTCCCTGTCCGATCTGCTGCTCTACGAGCTGGCGGAAACGCCCGGCGTACCCATCGACGACGTCGAGGAAGTATCCAACTACGTCGCCGCGCTTCAGCATGGCTTGAAGCGCCTCCGCGAGGACGATTTTCCGCTGTCGCTGCGGCTGATCCGGGAGATCCACGGCGTGCTGCTGCGTGGCGGGCGCGGCGCCACAAAAGACCCGGGCGAATTCCGCGCCAGCCAGAACTGGATCGGCGGCAAGTCGCCCGCGCTGGCCGGCTTTGTGCCGCCACCGCCCGAGCGCCTGGCCGATTGCCTGCGCGACTTCGAGGTCTTCCTGCATACCGATCGCAACGCCATGCCGACGCTGATCAAGGCGGCGCTGGCGCATGTGCAGTTCGAGACCATCCATCCCTTCAACGACGGCAACGGCCGCGTGGGACGCTTGCTGATCGCGCTGATTCTTTGCACCGAAGGCGTGCTGCGCGAGCCATCGCTCTACCTCAGTCTGTACTTCAAGACCCGACGCCAGCAGTACTACGAGCAGCTCGATGCCGTGCGCCGGACCGGCAACTGGGAGGACTGGTTGCTGTTCTTCCTGCAAGGTGTGGCAACCACCTCGCAGCAGGCAGTGGACACCGCCCAGCGCATCCTGGCCTTGTTCGAGGCCGACCGCGAAAAGGTACGCGGGCTGGGCCGACGCGCCGGCAATGCCTTGCAGGTGTTCGAGCAGTTCGTGCGCCGGCCGATTTTGGACGCGCCGGCCATCCACAAGACGCTCAGCGTGGCCGCGCCCACCGTGCGCTCCGCGATCGCCGCACTGCAAGGGCTGGGGCTGCTCAATGAAATCACCGGCCAGCAGCGCAATCGCATCTGGGTGTACCAGAGTTACTACGCCCTGTTGAGCGAAGGCGCGGCACCGCTCTAACCGCGGCACGGGGTCTGCGGCTCAATGAAGGCCGCGCGCAGGGTGAAGTGGAATGATCTTCGCCGACGGCAGCAGGCGGGCGCGCAGCAGGTCGGCGGCGAAGTGGAAGTCGCCGCCCAGATCCTTGCGCGAAAACGGTGTCTCCAGCATGCGCAGCGCCACTTCGAACGCGGTCAGGCGATTGTGGGCGAATTGCGACCACGCCTCGTACTTGCGCTGATTCATCGACGAAATCAGGCTGCGATTGCCGTTGCGGGTGAACGCCGACGGCAGACGCCAGGCGTCGAGTTCCGCCTCGGCCAGCGCGCCGCCGATGCCGCAGGCGGCGAACAAAAACCGCAGTTGCTCCGCTGTCATAACGTGCAGGCGCTTCAAATCGGCAGCTCGGCCAGGCACTACCAGCACCGCGCCGGTGGCTGTGTTCATCAGCAGCACGAACGGTTGGCGGTCGATGAAGTCGATGTCCGCACACCGCTCGCCCAGCGGGTTGTCCGCTGGTTCCGGCTCAACCGGTGCGGGCGGCAGGCGCAGGCGCTTGAGCAGTTTTTGCGAGCAGCGGATGACGGTCACGGCGCGACGCTTGCGGGCAGGTCGAACGAAGCGAGGTGCCGAAAGGCGGCGGCCTCGGAATCTTCGATGGTGCGCTCGACGGCGCGCTTGGCGGCGGTTAGCAATTACATCGCGCTCTGTAGGAGCAAAAAAGGTATCGCGGGTTATACCACTCATTCGATGTGGGTGGTATAACCGAGGCGTCCACTGGAGCCTTCAAGATGGCCTTGTACCGTGAACTGCCCGCCGCCGCCCAGACCGCCTACGCCGAGCTGCAGGAGCTGGTGCAGGTGGCTGAGTCCATGCGTTCGCCGGCATCGCTGACCGGGACGGTGGGCTGGAAGACCGTCAAGGGTCGCCGTTACGCTTATTGGCAGTTCAAGGAAATCGACGGCAGGAAACGCGAGTATTACCTCGGCCCGGACGGGCCGGCGATCGCGGCGATAGAGCAGGCGCGCGGGAAGCCTGCGCCCGCACTCGAGGCCGTGGCGCGGCAGGCACGCGCTGCTGTTGTCCAGGGTAATGCCGCGACCACGGCCAAGCACTTTCGCATCGTCAAGCGCTTTGCTGACTACCAGTTCTTCCGAGCTGGGGGATTGCTGGTGGGTACGCAGGCGTTTCTCGCCATGGGCAATCAGTTGGGCGTGGCCTGGGGTGGCGCTACGCGCACGCTCGATCTGGACTTTGCGCATGGCGGCCCGGGCGGCAGCCTGGCCGTGGCGCTGCCGGCCAATCTCCATGCGGATGTGCACAATGCCATGCAGTCGCTCGAAATGGGCTTCTTGCCGGCGTTGGGTGGTACGCGTGGTTTTGCCAGTCAATACGTCAGCGAAAAGGAACCGGATTTGCGCATCGACTTTCTGACCACCGTGCGGCGCAAGCGCGATGAAGTCATTGCACCCGATCTTGGCGTGGCGCTGACACCGCTGAAGTTCCTCGACTACCTGCTGGAGCAGTCGGGGCAAGCCGTGCTGCTGGATGCCGCCGATGCCTGTCTGGTGAATCTGCCCGATCCGGCGCGCTATGGCTTGCACAAGTTGCTGGTGGCCGCCGAGCGTGGTCCACGGCATGCAAAGTACAACAAGGATATTTCCCAGGCGTTGAGCCTGATCGACTGGCACTTGCAGCGCGCACCCACACTGCTGCTGGATGCATGGGAAGATCTGGCCGGTCGTGGCGCCGGTTGGATCAAGCGTGCACGGCAGTCGTTGAAGGCGGCGCCTGCCGCACAGCGCGAACTGGTGTTGCGTTTCGAACAGGCTGCTGGCCTGCAATAGAAACGGGCCGCTCAAGGCGGCCCGTTTCTATTGCAGCGTGCGGTGTCGGCTTACTTCAGCCTGGCATCGGCGCGCAGTGCCTCGGCCTTGTCGGTCAGTTCCCACGAGAACGCGGTGAAGGCATTGCCGGCGGCATCCTTCATCTGCCGTGGCGTGCGGCCGAAGTGGCCGTAGCTGGCTGTCTGCTGGTACATCGGATGAATCAGGTCGAGCATCTGGATGATGCCGTACGGGCGCAGATCGAAGTGCTTGCGGATCAGCTTCTCGATCTTCTCGTCACTGATCTTGCCGGTGCCGAAGGTGGTGACGGAGATGGAGGTCGGATGGGCCACGCCGATCGCGTAGCTCACCTGGACTTCGCAACGGTCGGCGATGCCGGCGGCGACGATGTTCTTGGCCACGTAACGCGCCGCGTAGGCCGCCGAACGGTCGACCTTGGACGGATCCTTGCCGGAGAACGCGCCGCCACCGTGACGGGCCCAGCCGCCGTAGGTGTCGACGATGATCTTGCGGCCGGTCAGACCGCAGTCGCCCACCGGTCCGCCGATCACGAACTTGCCGGTCGGGTTGATGTGGAACTTGGTGCCCTTGTGCAGCCACTTGGCCGGCAGCACCGGCTTGAGGATGTACTCGCGCACCGCCTCGATCAGGTCCTTCTGCTTCACGTCCGGGTCGTGCTGGGTCGACAGCACCACGGCGTCGATCGCCACCGCCTTGTCGTTCTCATAGCGAAGGGTGACCTGGCTCTTGGCATCCGGGCGCAGCCACGGCAGCGGCGAATTCTTCCGCTTGCGGATCTTGGCCTGCTGCTCGACCAGCCGGTGCGAGTAGTAGATCGCCGCCGGCATGAAGTCTTTGGTTTCGTTGGTGGCGTAGCCGAACATCAGGCCCTGGTCGCCGGCGCCCTGTTCTTCGGGTTTCTTGCGGTCCACGCCCTGGTTGATGTCCGGCGACTGCTTGCCGATCAGGTTCAGCACGCCACAGGTCTCGCCGTCGAAACCGACTTCGCTGGAGTTGTAGCCGATGTCGACGATGACCTTGCGGGTCAGCGCTTCCAGATCGATCCAGGCGCTGGTGGTGACTTCGCCGGCGACGATCGCCACGCCGGTCTTCACCATCGTCTCGCAGGCCACGCGGGCGCGCGGATCCTGCGCGAGGATCGCGTCCAGCACAGCGTCGGAAATCTGGTCGGCAACTTTGTCCGGATGGCCTTCGGAGACCGACTCGGAGGTGAAGAGGTGGCTACTCATCGCGGGATATATCCTTCCTTTCGGATAAAGAGATCAATGCAAGACGGGCGATGATACAACGGGTTGCCGGGGTTTGCAGCCGGCCGCTGTTGGCGTCACAGGCGAGGTTCAGCCGTCTGGATGGCTGCGTCGCAAGCGCGTCAGAGCATCTCGCAGCGGTTGCGACCGCCTCGCTTGGCCTGGTAGAGCGCCCGGTCGGCCCGCTCGAAGACGCTGTCCGGCGTGTCGTCGGCGCGCAGCAAGGTCGCCCCGCAGGACAGCGTTACGCGCACCGGCTGCTGCTGGCCGCGAAAGCTGAGCTTCTCGATGCCGGTACGCAGCATGTCGGCGACGACCATGCTGGTCTCGGCGTCAGTCGCCTTGATCACCACCACGAATTCCTCGCCGCCATAGCGAGCCAGCAGGTCGTCGGCGCGGAGCCTTGCCTTGATCTGCTCGGCAACGATGCGCAGCGTGCGGTCGCCGGCGGCATGACCGAATCGGTCGTTGATCGCCTTGAAGTGGTCGATGTCCAGCACCAGCAGGCACGCTTCGCCCCCCGCGGCATCCGTTGCCCGCTGCTGGCAGAGCTCGGTCATGAACTGTTCGAACACCAGCCGGTTGGCGATGCCGGTCAATGGATCGGTGGTGGCCAGCTGATGCTGCTCGCGCAGGTCGTTTTCCATGGTTTGCGCGGACCCTTCCAGTTCGCGGATGCGCTGGTTCATCTGGTCGGCGCGGACCTGCCAGTTGCGTTCGCGCGTTTGCTCGCGATCGCGGAAGGTCTTCATGTGCGCGCTGATGGCACCGATCCGCGACTGGACCTCCTCCTGCAGCGAGTTGAGATCGTTGGCCTGCCGCACCTGACTGCCCAGCGCGTCGATCTCGCTGGTCAGCCTGCGGTCGAGTTCCTGGCGGGCACCGCTGCCCTCGCGCTGGTCGACATCCTCCTTGGTCAGGTAGCGGGTCAGTTCCGCCAGCTGCCCGGTCACGCGGCGCACCAGGTTTTCGGCCGCTACCCGTTGTTCGGCGAGCTGGCGGCAGTGGCGGTTGACCACGCCAGTCAGTGTCTCGGTCTGCTGGGTCAGCACGGCGGTGCTGGAAGCGGCGGCGATCGGTTGCCGCAATGTGTCCAGGCATTCGTCCGTCTTTTCGTCCAGCTGCAATCGGTCGATCACCGCCAGCAGCACCTTGCCAGCCGCAGCCAGCTCCGGAGCCGCCAAGACCGCTGACGCCTCGGTCGTCGGGAGCATTGGCGAGGCTGGCGCAGGGACATCGTCCAGCGAGCGCACCGCCTCGGTCAGATCATGCAGCAACTGCTCGAGAGTGCGCTCGTCCACGGACTCCCGCACCTCGCTGCGGATCCTGCCCAGCGCGGCGTCCAGCACGGGGGCGTGGCCTTCGGCCGCATAGGTGAGCCGGGTAACCAGGCGCCGCAGCAATGCCTCAATGCCCGACCAGTACGCCTCCGCACGCTCAAGTGCCTCGACGGCTTCGTGGCCGGTGCCTGGTGTCGGGCGTCTGTTCATGGGCGATGGTTGCCATCTGCTGATGGCAGTCATGGTAGTTCGCGCGCCGGGCGAACGCACGTACTGGTCAGTCCGCTGACGGGCTCAGGCGGCGCAGGGCAGCCCGGCCACCAGCGAGGCAAAGTAGTCGCGGGTCAGCCGCTGCTGCTCGGCGGCCCCCTGCGCCCGGTTCACCACATGGCGAAACGCGGCGTTCTCCGGCCGGTCCTTCGCGTACCAGCCCAGATGCTTGCGGGCGATACGCACGCCGGCCTGCTCACCGTAGAAGGCATACAGATCGTCGAGGTGACCCAGCAGGATCGACGCCACCTCGGTCGTCGTCGGTTCGGGAAGCAGCTCGCCGGTGGCGAGGTAGTGCGCGATCTCGCGGAAGATCCACGGCCGGCCCTGCGCCCCGCGGCCCACCATCACCGCATCGGCGCCGGTCACATCGAGTACGTGGCGTGC
This sequence comes from Rhodanobacter sp., assembly GCA_026193555.1. Lineage (GTDB taxonomy): Bacteria > Pseudomonadota > Gammaproteobacteria > Xanthomonadales > Rhodanobacteraceae > Rhodanobacter. Next base: position 248 of record JAPHUU010000324.1, on the reverse strand, counting down.
CTGTTGTGGTGAGCTGACATCGCCATTGGCCAGTACCGGGATCTGCACCGCTGCCTTGACCTGCGCGATGGTCTCGTACTCGGCTTCGCCCTCGTACTTGTCGGCCCGGGTGCGGCCGTGCACGGCCAGCGCGGCGATCCCGGCGTCCTCGGCGATGCGGGCGATGTTGAGGGCGTTGCGGTTGTCGCGATCCCAGCCGGTGCGAATCTTCAGCGTCACCGGCACCTCGACCGCGTCGACCACCGCCT
>JAPHUU010000131.1 GCA_026193555.1 Rhodanobacter sp. | reverse complement strand
CAGGGTCAGCAGGCAGCGGGCGTGGCCCATTTCCAGCTTGCCCTCGTCCAGCAGCTTCTTGATCGACGCCGGCAGTTCGGTCAGCCGCAGCAGGTTGCTGACGGTAGCGCGCGAGCGACCGACGGCATCGGCCGCCTGCTGATGGGTGAGATCGAAATCGTCGATCAGGCGCTTCAGTGCATCGGCTTCCTCCAGCGGAGTGAGGTCTTCGCGCTGGATGTTCTCGATCAGTGCCATCGCTGGCACGGCCGCGTCGGCGACCGTCTTCACCAGCGCCGGCAGCTCGGCCAGCTGGGCGCGCTGCGCCGCACGCCAGCGGCGCTCGCCGGCGATCAGCTCGTAGCTGTTCTTGCCCAGCGCGCGCACCACCACCGGCTGGATCAGGCCCTGCGCCCTGATCGACGCGGCCAGCTCTTCCAGCGCCTCGTCGTTCCAGTGCCGTCGCGGCTGGTACTTGCCCGGCTGGATCTGCTGGATCGGCAACATGCGCAGCTCGCCTTCCTGGTCGATCACCGACGGCGCGCCGTCGTCGACGCCGCCCAGCAGGGCATCCAGCCCGCGTCCCAATCCACGCTTTTTCGCGGCAGCCATGCTTACTCCTGGGGTAGGTGAAGCGAGGTGTCCAGCGTCTCCTCGACGCCGTCCTCGTACAACTCGTGCAATGCGTTGATCGCCGCCTGCGCGCCACGCTCGCGGCGGATGATCTCGCCAGCGAGGCCGACGTAGGCGATCGCGCCGCGCGAGCTGCGGTCGTAAAGATGGATCGGCTGACCGTGGCTGGGCGCTTCGGCCAGGCGCACGTTGCGCGGGATCATCGAGCGCAGCACCTTGTCGCCGAAATGCTGGGTGAGCTGGGCGGAGACCTCGTTGCCCAGGTTGTTGCGCACGTCGTACATGGTGCGCAGCAGGCCTTCGATCTCCAGCGCCGGATTCAGCCGATGGCGTACCGCCTTGATCGTGTCGAGCAGGCTGGACAGCCCCTCCAGCGCGAAGTATTCGCACTGCACCGGGATCAACACGCCGTCAGCGGCGGTCAGTGCGTTCAGCGTCAGCAGGTTCAGCGACGGCGGACAGTCGATCAGGATCGTGTCGTAGCTGGCCGCGATCTTGGCCAGCTGCTCCTTCAAGCGATGTTCGCGAGCCAGCGCATCCATCAGTTTCAGTTCCGCGGCGGTGAGATCGCCGTTGCCCGGCAGCAGGTCGTAGTGGCCCTCGGTCGGCACGATCGCCGCGGCAATCTCCACCTCTTCCAGCAGCACCTCGCAGCCACTCGGCCCCGCCTCGCGCTTGTTGATGCCCGAAGCCATCGTCGCGTTGCCCTGCGGATCCAGGTCGACCAGCAATACCCTGCGCTTCGCGGCAGCCAGCGCAGCGGCGAGATTGACGGCAGTGGTGGTCTTGCCGACGCCGCCCTTCTGGTTGGCGACAGCGATGATGCGGGCCATGTATGGATGCTTACCGTACGCAGGAAGCGCTTAGTGTAATGCCTCGCCCCGGCCAGCGCTTCCCGGGCGGCAAGACTTGCGGCTCGCCCTCACGCATTGATGCGCAAGCCATTTTCGGCATCGAACAGGTGCAGCCGCTCGACCGCCAGTGCCAACAGCACCCGGCTGCCCGGCTCCGGCAGGGTCTGCGGCGCTACCCTTGCCACCAGCGCCTGCCCTCCCTGACGCAGGTGCAGGAAGACCTCGTTGCCCACCGATTCGATGACTTCGAGCCGCGCCTGGAGCGCGGGCGTGCCGGACTTCGGCAACTGCAGGTGCTCGGGCCGCACACCCAGCACCAGCGGGCGCGCCAGCCAGGGCCGCCATGCCTCGGCCTGTGGCGGTTCGCCCAGTGCGATGGCGCCGTCGGCAGTGACGAACTTCCAGCCGTTCTCGATCGCCAGCGTGCCATGCAACAGGTTCATCGCCGGGCTGCCGACAAAGCCGGCGACGAACAGGTTGGCTGGCCGCTGGTAAAGATTCATCGGCGTGTCGATCTGCTGGATCACCCCGCCATCGAGCACCACGATGCGCTGGCCCAGGGTCATCGCCTCGATCTGGTCATGGGTGACGTAGATCATGGTGGCGTTGAGTTGACGATGCAGCCGCGCGATCTCCACCCGCATCGACAGACGCAGCTTGGCATCGAGGTTGGACAACGGCTCGTCCAGCAGGAACAGCTTCGGATGGCGTACCAGCGCCCGGCCCAGCGCCACCCGCTGGCGCTGCCCGCCGGAAAGGGCCGCCGGTCGCGAAGCCAGCCGCGGCTCCAGCTCCAGCGTTCTGGCGACGTCGGCCACCCGCTGGTCGATATCGGCCTGATTGTGGCCACGAAGACGCAGGCCGAAGCCAAGGTTCTCCGCCACCGTCATGTGCGGGTACAGCGCGTAATTCTGGAACACCATCGCGATATCGCGATCCTTCGGTGCCACGTCGTTGACCACGCGGCCAGCGATCGTCAAGCTGCCGCCACT
>JAPHUU010000016.1 GCA_026193555.1 Rhodanobacter sp. | reverse complement strand
TCCTGGATGAAGTGGGCCTCGCATCCGGGGATCGCGCGGGCAAACGCGCGTGCGCTGGATACCGGGACCAGGGTGTCCGCCGTGCCATGCCAGAGGAAGACCGGCACCGTGTTACTCGTCAGGTCGAGCCCCCATGCGTGGCTGACCAGCATCATGTCGTGGTAGCTGCCGGCGCCGCCCTGGCGGAAGGCTTCTTTGACGTGCACGGCGGTGCTTGTGTCGTCCCTCCGCGCCAACAACATGCGCTGGTCCCAGTCGCAGAACTGCGAAAGATACCTCTTTTTTGCTTTTTCACTGGAGGGCTTGCGCTGTTTCCCGAGATTCCTCCTCATGAGGGCGAACAGGCCCCTCAATAGCAAAGGCGCGTAGCGGGCCAGGAAGAACGCCACCCGGTTGCCCCGGTTCATGTCTTTGGAAATGCGCAGGAATTCCGGCGGAGATCCGCTGCAGATCAGCGTGGCCGAACGCACGCGTGCGGGAAGGTTCAGGGCGCAGGCCAGCGCGAACGGACCGCCGCCGGAGCCGCCGGCCACATGGAAGCGGTCCAGGCCGAGCTGGTCGGCCAGTTGCGCCACGTCATCCGCCCAGTCGCCGATGGTGTGCCCGGGGGCCGGGTCGGAGAGGCCGTAGCCGGGGCGTTCCGGAGTCAGGACGCGAAATCCCAGTCGCTGAATCCATTCGGCCTGCTCCAGGAAGGTCATCAAGCGTGACCCCGGTGTGCCGTGAAAGAGCATCAGCGGGATGCCGTCGGGCTTGCCGTATTCGGCGAATCCCAGCTGGCGCCCATCGCGCAGGGTGACGCGTTGGCTGTCTCGATCTGTTTCCATTTCGGATGGCTCTAGATGTAAATAGGAATTTACATTTACATAAGTCCGCAAATTTGTCTATCATCCGTTTCATGCCTCATGTATCCGCCGATCGCCCACCGCAGCAGGAACGCAGCCGCCGGACACACTCACGCCTGCTTGAGGCCACCCTCAAGACGTTGGCCGAACACGGGCTGGACGGCGCCACGATTCCACGCATCGCCCGCGTAGCCGGCGTATCTCCGGCCACGGTCTACCGGCGATTCGCGGACAAGCGGGGGCTGCTGCGCGCGGCCTGCCTGCACATGCTCAAGCGCAGCAACGAGGCCAACCGGGAACATTTAGGAAAAAAACTGGGGCAAGGCCCGCTGGCGCGCGCGGCACGTGTGCTGATCGGCCTGATGTTCATGCAGCATCAGCAGCAACCCAAGCTGATTCAGGCGATGGAAAATTTCATGGGGTCCGATGATGACCAGGCGTTCGTGCGTGCCGCCCATGCCATCGTCGAGGACAATCTGAATCTGCTCATCCAGGCCATGCTCACGCACCGTGCGGAGATCACCCATTCCGATCCGGAGCTGGCCGTGCGCATCGCCACCGTGACCGCAGCCACTGCGATCGGCACGAGGGCGCTGAAACCCCGGTCCATCTGGCGCACCCTGCAGCCGATGACGGACGAAGCGCTGGCGGACGAACTGGCTCGCGAATACGTTGCCTATCTTCAGAGCAAAACCTGAGCCTGCCGGCCTTGATCGAGAACGTCGCCGTGGGCGAGGACTGGCGCTTCGCCAAGCCTGAGCCTCGCCGTTTCGCGCTGCGAACGCGGCATTCTCCCGCACGGCGGATGGCGGATCGACCTCGGTGCTAGAATTCGCCGACCGGCCTGGCCGGCATGAACACACACAGCGTCTTCAGGGCGGGGCGAAATTCCCCACCGGCGGTAGGTTGAAGGGCTCACGCCCGACAATGAGCCCGCGAGCGCCTCGGCCCGATCCTTGATGGAGCAAGCCGAGGGTCAGCAGATCCGGTCAGATGCCGGAGCCGACGGTTGGAAGCGGGTGACCGCTTCCTCACAGTCCGGATAAAGAGAAGACAGCGGGACGGGCGCTTGGTGGCGCGCGTCCTGCCTCATGCCTTGGGGCGTTTTTCGCAGCTCTCGACGCGGGAAACGTTGCATGAAATCCATTGCATTCATAGGGAATATCGCCCTCCTGCCGGAGCGGTGCTGATGTTCACCGGCATCATCCAGTCCGTTGGCCGCGTCGTGCGTCTCGAACCGCGTGGTGGCGATGTGCGGCTGGCCGTCGACACGGGCGATCTCGACCTCGCCGATGTGCAGTTGGGCGACTCGATCGCCGTGTCCGGCGTCTGCCTCACCGCGATCACGCTGGAACCGCACGGCTTCAGCGCCGACGTCTCCAACGAAACGCTGTCGCTGACCACGCTGGGCAAGCTCAAGGCCGGCGATCCGGTGAACCTGGAAAAGGCATTGCGGCTGGCCGACCGGCTCGGCGGGCATCTGGTTTCCGGTCATGTCGACGGCATCGGCAAGGTGATTGCGATCACGCCGGATGGCCGCTCGCAGCGCTGGACGTTCGAGGTGCCGGCGGCGATCTCGCGCTACATCGCGGCAAAGGGTTCGGTCTGCATCGACGGCACCAGCCTCACCGTCAACGAGGTGGCCGGGCATCGCTTCGGCGTCAACCTGATCCCGCACACGGTCGAGCACACCGCGTTCCACGCGCGCCGCGTGGGCGACGCGGTGAACATCGAGGTGGACGTGATCGCCCGCTATGTCGAGCGCCTGCTGGCCAGCGGCGAGGCGCCGAAGCTGGACGAGGCGTTCCTCAAGCAACACGGTTTTGCCTGACCTTGCTCCCTCTCCCCTCGGGGGAGGGAGCAAGGTGACCGCGAGATATCCGCACACCCGGCCCCTCATCCGCCCCTTCGGGGCACCTTCTCCCCGCGGGGGAGAAGGGGAAACTCACCACTGGACTTCCCATGAGCTTCAACACCATT
>JAPHUU010000210.1 GCA_026193555.1 Rhodanobacter sp. | reverse complement strand
GGTGGTTTTGCGACCACCGCACAGGCGTTCCAGCACTATCTGGAGAGGAGCGGCCTGGCCCATCGGATCCAGCAACGCCTGGCCGCACTGGATGTCGATGACGTCGATGCGCTGGTTACCGCCGGCAGGGAGATCCGTGGGTGGATCGTCGACACGGCCCTGCCCGCCGAGCTCGAACAGGCGATCCGCCACGCCTATATCAAGCTATGCGAGGACGCGGGCGCCAGTGACATCGCCGTCGCCGTGCGCTCGTCGGCCACCGCCGAGGATCTGCCCGATGCCTCATTCGCCGGCCAGCAGGAGACGTTCCTCAACGTGGTCGGCATCGACGATGTCCTGCACAAGGTGAAGGAGGTCTTCGCCTCGCTGTACAACGACCGTGCAATCGCCTATCGCGTGCATCAGGGTTTCAAGCACGAAGACGTGTTCCTGTCGGCCGGCGTGCAGCTGATGGTGCGATCGGATGTGGGTGCGGCCGGCGTGCTGTTCACGCTGGACACCGAGTCAGGCTTTCGCGACGTGGTCTTCATCACCGGCTCGTATGGCCTCGGCGAGATGGTCGTGCAGGGCGCGGTCAACCCCGATGAATTCTACGTATTCAAGCCGACGCTCAATGCCGGCAAGCCCGCCGTGCTGCGCCGCAATCTCGGTGCCAAGCAGTTGCGCATGGTGTATTCCAGCGCACCCGGTGAGCGGGTCCGGACCGAGGACACCCCGGCCGAACTGCGCAGCCGGTTCTGCATCAGCGACGATGACGTGCAGGAGCTGGCACGCCAGTCGCTGATCATCGAGAAGCACTATGGCCGGCCGATGGACATCGAGTGGGCGAAGGACGGCCATACCGGCAAGCTGTATATCGTGCAGGCGCGTCCGGAGACCGTGAAATCGCGCGACCATGCCACCCAGCTCGAGCGCTTCCACCTCAACGAGAAGGGCAAGGTGCTGGCCGAAGGCCGATCCATCGGCCAGCGCATTGGTGCCGGCAAGGCGCGCGTGATCCGCTCACTGGCCGACATGAACAAGGTGCAGCCGGGCGACGTGCTGATCGCGGACATGACCGATCCCGACTGGGAGCCGATAATGAAACGTGCGTCCGCGATCGTCACCAATCGTGGCGGACGCACCTGCCACGCGGCGATCATCGCCCGCGAGCTGGGCGTACCGGCGGTGGTGGGCACCGGCAATGCGCTGGACAAGATCCCCGACGGCATCGACGTCACCGTGTCCTGCGCCGAAGGCGACACCGGAACGATCTATGAGGGCATCCTGAAGTTCGAACGAATCACCGCCGATCTCGGCGCCATGCCCGAAGCGCCGCTGAAGATCATGATGAATGTGGCCAACCCGGAGCGCGCGTTCGACTTCGGCATGCTGCCGAACGCCGGCATCGGCCTGGCCCGCCTGGAGATGATCATCGCCAGCCACATCGGCGTACATCCCAAGGCGCTGCTGGAATACGCCAAGCAGGACGCCGAGACAAAAGCGAAGATCGACGAACGGATGGCCGGCTATGCCGATCCGGTCAGCTTCTATGTCGATCGATTGGCCGAAGGCATCGCCACGATCGCCGCGTCGGTCTACCCGAAGCCGGTAATCGTGCGGCTCTCGGACTTCAAGTCGAATGAATATGCCGGTCTGGTCGGTGGCTCGCGTTATGAGCCGCATGAGGAAAACCCGATGATCGGCTTCCGTGGCGCCAGCCGCTACGTCGACCCGAGTTTCGCCGAGGCGTTCGCACTGGAATGTCGCGCGGTCAAGCACGTGCGGGAGGTCATGGGCCTGGACAATGTCTGGGTAATGATCCCGTTCGTGCGCACCGTGGATGAGGGGCGCAAGGTCATCGAGGTATTGGCGAAGAACGAGCTGCGGCAAGGCGAACATGACCTCAAGGTCATCATGATGTGCGAAGTGCCGTCCAACGCCCTGTTGGCCGATGAGTTCCTCGACATCTTCGATGGCTTCTCGATCGGCTCCAACGACCTGACCCAGCTGACGCTCGGCCTCGACCGCGACTCCAGCATCGTGGCCAACCTGTTCGACGAACGCGACCCGGCGGTCAAGAAGCTGTTGGCCATGGCGATCAAGGCCGCCCGAGCCAAGGGCAAGTACATCGGCATCTGTGGCCAGGGCCCGTCGGACCATCCGGATCTGGCCGAATGGCTGATGGAGCAAGGTATCGAGTCGCTGTCGCTGAATCCGGACACCGTCGTCGACACATGGCTGCTGCTGGCCCGGAAAAAGGCCAGCTAAGCCGAGCAATCGCCATCAACGGCCGGCATTTATCATGCGGCGCAACAAAAAAGGCGGGGAAAACCCCGCCTTTTTTGTTGCGCCGTCTTTGGGTCAGTCACACTTGTTTGTTATTTTCTCCTTAAATGATAGCGACTTGAGTCCGCTACCCGCCTTCCTCGCCCATGACCTGAAAGTGACCCTGAGCCATCGTGCAATGCAGCTTGCCTCCCGCCGCGACTCGCTCTAATTTTCATACACCTGTTTCAACTTGTGATTTGAAGCGGTGGGACGCGGGTCTTTGCGGCCACGCCAAGGGGCATGTCATTTGGGTACGATCCAGCGCCAAAGTCAGAGTGACACTCGCAAAAGGCTGCTTGAGTCGACCGAATGGCTGTTCATCGAAAGCGGCTACGAAGCGATGTCGCTGCGCCAGATCACCACGCGGGCGAAGGCCAACCTGGCAGCGG
>JAPHUU010000304.1 GCA_026193555.1 Rhodanobacter sp. | reverse complement strand
CGTGCGCGGTAAACGGGGCATTTTAGCGGATTATGGAAAAAAGGGAAGAGCCGGGGGAACGGGGAGCGACATGAGGGTCGAGCGGAACAAGGCATAGTGGATCCTGGTTCCGGCATGGGAGCCCCCCCCCGGCTGGCGGAATCCTGCAACGTCCCGGTTCCCCGCATGGCCTCAGCGCATCGGCGGCAGGCCACCCATGCCCTTCATGGCGCCGCGCATCTGCCGCATCAGACCCTTGGTGCCGCCCCTGGACAGCTTGGACATCATCTTCTCCATCTGCATGTACTGCTTGAGCAGGCGATTGACGTCGGCCGGCTGAGTCCCTGAGCCGCGTGCCACGCGAGCGCGGCGCGACCCGTTCAGCAGATCGGGGTGGCGGCGCTCCTTCTTGGTCATCGAACCGATGATCGCGACCATCCGGTTCATCTCGCCATCGTTGACCTTGGACTTGACGCTGTCCGGCAGACCGGAAACGCCAGGCAACTTGTCCATCAGACCGGCAAGACCACCCATGTTGCCCATCTGCTCCAACTGGTCCTTCATGTCATTCAGGTCGAAGCGCTTGCCCTTCATCACCTTCTGTGCGAGCTTCTGCGCCTTGTCCTGATCGACCTTGCGCTCGACCTCCTCGACCAGCGACAACACGTCACCCATGCCGAGGATGCGCTGTGCCAGCCGATCAGGATGGAACGGCTCCAGCGCGTCGGTCTTCTCGCCTGCCCCAAGGAACTTGATCGGCTTGCCCGTTACATAACGCACCGACAAGGCGGCACCACCGCGGGCATCGCCATCGGTCTTGGTCAGGATCACGCCGGTCAGCGGCAATGCCTCGTTGAATGCCTTGGCCGTATTGGCGGCATCCTGGCCGGTCATCGAGTCGACCACGAACAAGGTCTCGATCGGCGTGATCGCGGCATGCAGCGCCTTGATCTCAGCCATCATCGCCTCGTCCACGTGCAGACGGCCGGCGGTATCGACGATCAACACGTCGACCACTTCGCGCCGCGCCGCCGCCACTGCAGCCCTGGCAATCGCCACCGGGTCCTGCCCGGGCTCGGACGGGAAGAACTTCACCCCGACCTGCTCGGCCAGCGTGCGCAACTGCTCGATCGCCGCCGGACGATAGACGTCGCAGCTGACCACCATCACTTTCTTCTTCTTGCGTTCGGTCAGCAGGCGCGCCAGCTTGGCCACCGTGGTGGTCTTGCCGGCACCCTGCAGACCCGCCATCAACACCACCGCCGGTGGCTGCTGTGCGAGGTTCAGCTCGGTATTGGCGGCGCCCATCACCACGGTCAGCTCGTCGCTGACCACTTTCACCAGCGCCTGGCCAGGCGACAGGCTCTTGATCACGTCCTGGCCGACCGCGCGCACCTTGATCCGCTGGATCAGCGCCTGCACCACCGGCAATGCCACGTCGGCCTCCAGCAGGGCGATGCGCACTTCGCGCAGCGCTTCGCGGACATTCTCTTCGGTCAGACGGCCGCGGCCGCGCAAGCGATTGACGGTGGTGGACAAACGTTGGCTGAGCGACTCGAACATGGCGTAACCGGTGTACGGGAAAGTGGTTGATTATAACTGACGGATCGACACACCCCCATGCACGCCCGGCGGCGCCTGTGCGACACTGCCGAGCTATGGTCATTCACGTTCTCGCCCTGCTCGCCATTGCGCTCTATCTCGCCGCTGCGGGAGGTCTGGCGCGCCCCCTGCTGAGCGGCGGCCTGCCGCTGAAACGACTGGCATTGAGTCTCGCGGCCGTGGCCGTACTGAGTCATGCCGGCATCCTTCTTGGCATGCATCGAGGCGCGCTGGATCTGCACTTCTTTGCCGCACTGTCGCTGGTCGCGTTCGTGGTGTCGGCGCTGACCTTGCTGGTCAACCTCTGGCGCCCGGTCGCCGCACTGGGCGTGATCGTGTTTCCGCTGACCGCGTTGCTGATCGTGGTTGACAGTTTCCTCGCCCCACCCACGCTGCCGCACACCATCGATTGGCAGATCAAGCTGCATGTCACGGTTGCCCTGACCGCCTTCAGCGTGCTTTCAATCGCCGCCGCGCTGGCGATCCTGCTGGCGGTGCAGGAGCGTGCGCTGCGCCATCGCCAGTTCGGCCCGTGGTTGCGCGCGCTGCCGCCACTGACACTGACCGAATCGCTGCTGTTCCGATTGATCGGCGCCGGCTTCGCCCTGCTCACGCTGACCCTGCTTACCGGAGCGCTGTTTGTCGATAACCTGTTTGGCCAGCACCTGGCGCAGAAGTCGGTCCTGTCGATCGTGGCGTGGTTGACGTTCGGCACCCTGCTTTACGGTCGCTGGCGGCACGGTTGGCGCGGCCAGCGTGCGGTGAACCTCACCCTGATTGGCATGGCCGTGCTGCTGCTCGCGTTCTTCGGCTCCAAGGCGGTACTGGAACTCATACTGCATCGCGGCATGTGACCTCCGACCCCGACTGGCGCGCCGCGACCCGCCATCGCCCAACGGCAGGCTCAACGGCAGGCGTCGATCGCCTCCGACAAACGGTCCACGCCGGTCACCTCCATATCGCCGACCCGTCCCTTTTTCGGTGCGTTGGCCCTCGGCACGATGGCGCGGCGAAAGCCATGGTGCGCGGCCTCCTTCAGTCGCTCCTCGCCGTTCGGCACCGGCCGAATCTCGCCGGACAGGCCGACCTCACCGAAGGTGACCATGTGCTCCGGCAGCGGCCGGTCGCGCAGTGACGACAGTACCGCCAGCAACACCGGCAGGTCGGCAGCGGTCTCCTGCACGCGAATGCCGCCGACCACGTTGACGAACACGTCCTGGTCATAAGCGGCCACGCCGCCGTGCCGGTGCAGCACCGCCAGCAGCATTGCCAGCCGGTTCTGCTCCAGTCCCAGGGTGACCCGACGCGGATTGCCCAGCGAGGACTGGTCGACCAGCGCCTGCACCTCCACCAGCAACGGCCGCGTGCCCTCGCGGGTCACCATCACCGCACTGCCCGAGGTCGGGCCGCTGTGCGAGGACAGAAAGATCGCCGACGGGTTGGGGACTTCGCGCAGCCCCTTGTCGGACATCGCGAACACGCCCAACTCGTTGACCGCACCGAAGCGGTTCTTGAACGCACGCAACACCCGGAACCGGCTGCCCGACTCGCCCTCGAAATACAGCACCGCATCGACCATATGCTCAAGCACGCGCGGACCGGCAATGCCGCCGTCCTTGGTGACATGGCCCACCAGGAACACCGCAGTACCGGTTTCCTTGGCGAACCGTGTCAGCTTGGCCGCCGACTCGCGCACCTGGCTGACCGAGCCGGGTGCGGCGGTGAGCAATTCGGTCCAGATGGTCTGGATCGAATCGATCACCAGCACCCGCGGCCGGGTCGCCACGGCCTGCTCCAGAATCCGTTCGATGCAGGTTTCCGCCAGCGCCTGCAGCGGCTCCAGCGGCAACCCCAGGCGCTGGGCGCGCGACGCCACCTGCGACAACGACTCCTCGCCGGTGACATACACACTGGGCAGGTGCGCCCCCAGCGTGCCCAACACCTGCAACAGCAGGGTGGACTTGCCGATGCCCGGATCACCGCCGACCAGCACCACCGAGCCCTGCACGAGGCCACCGCCGAGCACCCGGT
>JAPHUU010000017.1 GCA_026193555.1 Rhodanobacter sp. | reverse complement strand
TGGCGCCGGCCCGGCGTGCCTCGTCGATCCAGCCGTGCAGGCGCGCGGCGGCCGCTTCATCGATCATCGGGCCGAGGAACACGTCCTTGTTTTTCGGATCGCCCGACTTCAGCTGCTTCACTGCGGCGACCAGCTTCTTCCTCAGCGCGTCGTAGATATCCGCATGTGCGTAGATGCGCTGCACGCTGATGCAGCTCTGGCCGGACTGGTAGAACGCACCGAACACCAGCCGCTCGACCACCCGATCCAGCTTCGCGCCCTGGTCGGCATCGACGATGCAGGCGGCGTTGCCGCCCAGTTCCATGGTGACCTTCTTGCGCCCGGCGCGAGCCTTCAGCTCCCAGCCGATCTGCCCGCCCGTGAAGGACAGCAGCTTGAAGCGCTCGTCCTCGACCAGCGGCGCGGCATGCCGGCCGTCGAGCGGCAGGATCGAGAACGCGCCCCGTGGCAGGTCAGTCTCGGCCAGCACCTCGCCGATGATCAGCGCGCCGATCGGCGTCTTCTCCGATGGCTTCAGCACGAACGGGCAGCCGGCGGCGATCGCCGGCGCCACCTTGTGCGCCACCAGATTCAGCGGAAAGTTGAACGGCGTAATGAACGACACCGGTCCCAGTGGCACCCGCCGGGTGTAGCCGTGGTAGCCGTCCAGACGGCCGGCCAGTTCGAGGTTGATCGTCTCGCCGTTGATCCGCACCGACTCCTCGGCGGCGATGCGAAACGTCTCGATCAGCCGGGTGACTTCGCCGGCCGCGTCCCGGATCGGCTTGCCCGCCTCGATGCACAGCGCCCGCGCCAGCTCGTCGCGGCGTTCGGCAAAGCGCGCCGCGCAGTGCTGCAGCACTGCCTGCCTTGCCCATGGCTTGAACGCACGCATCGGCGCGGTGGCCTTGACCGCGGCGACGATCGCGCGTTCGGTGGCCCGGGCATCCGGCACGGCGACGCGGGTGGCCAGCTTGCCACTGTACTTGTCGCGGACCTCCAGCATGACCTTCGACGTCCGCGGCTGGTTGGCGAGGTAGTAGGGGTAGTTTTTTCTGAGCACGGGACGTGGCTCCGCGTTGTCGACTCGAATGGGTGAACTTGCCGGGCTGACTGTGGCCCGGGCGTGAGGAGGGAGCGCCATCCGCCACACGGTCCCGGAATCACCTGAGCTTAGTCTTCGATGACCCGCAACGGCAGTTCGCCGTCGCTGAGGCGGGCCCGCAACGGGGTGCCGATGGCGACTCCCGCAACCGAGCGCAGCACCTGGCCATCGGCGTCGAACAGGATCGCGTAGCCGCGTTCCAGCGTGGCCAGCGGGCTGACGGCATGCAGCGCGTGGCCGGCGTGGCGCAGCGCCGTCTGCTTGCGTTCCAGCGTGTAAGCGATGGCGCGGCGCAGGCGCTGGTCCTGCTCGGCCAGTCGGCGCGCCAGCAGCGGCAGGCGCAGGCGTGGGTGCTGGGCCAGCAGGCGTGCGTGCTGGCGCTCCAGCCGGGTGTGGCGGCGCTGACTCAGTTCGCGCAGCACGCTGGTCAGACGCTGCTGCAGATGCAGCAGGCGTTCGTGATCGCGGGCCAGTCGGGCCTGCGGTCGCTGCGCCTGCAGCCGGGCCAGCAGGTGATCGACGCGCTGCGACTGTCCCTGCAGCCGACGTTGCTGCACCGTCAGCAGGCGCTGCTGCAACTGCCGCAAATGACGATCGATCGCCGTGGCATCGGGCACCAGCAATTCGGCCGCGGCCGAGGGCGTCGGTGCGCGCAGGTCGGCGACGAAGTCGGCGATGCTGAAGTCGATCTCGTGCCCCACCGCGCTGACCACCGGCACCGCGCTGGCATGGATCGCCCGCGCCACCGCCTCGTCGTTGAAGGCCCACAGGTCTTCCAGCGAGCCACCGCCACGGGTCAGCAGCAGCACGTCGTGACGTCGGCTGGCCGAAGCCTTGCGCAGCATGTTCACGATCGCCGGCGGCGCCTCACGGCCCTGCACCGGCACCGGCAGGATCTCGACCTCGGCCAGCGGCCAGCGTCGTGCCAGCACGCTGAGCACGTCGCGCACGGCCGCGCCGGTGGCCGAGGTGATCACCCCGATGCGCCGGGGAAAACGGGGCAGGGCGCGCTTGCGCGCGGGCGCGAACAGGCCTTCGGCATCGAGCCTCGCCTTGAGCTGTTCGAACTCGCGTTGCAGCGCGCCTTCACCGGACGGCTCCATGCTCTCGGCGACCAGCTGGAATTCGCCGCGCGGTTCATACAGGCCGACCTTGGCGCGCACCAGCACCTGCAGGCCATCGACCGGCCGGAACCTCAGTGTCGACGCCTTCGGCTTGAACATCGCGCAGCGCACCTGGGCGCCGCTGTCCTTCAGGGTGAAATACAG
>JAPHUU010000379.1 GCA_026193555.1 Rhodanobacter sp. | reverse complement strand
TCTTGGCAACCTTCTTCACGACAGCTTTCTTGGCAGCCGTCTTCTTGGCAGCCTTCTTCACAACAGCTTTCTTGGCTACCGGCTTCTTGGCGGCAAGCTTCTTCACGGTGGAGTTCTTGGCGGCCTTCTTGGCGGCCGGTTTCTTTGCAGCGGGTTTCTTGGCAGTGGCCATAGTTCGTCTCAGCTCCTCATCAGTTGGCAGTGGTTGCCCAGTAAAAGCGTGCAGGAACGCTTCGACCAACAAGTCGCTGTTGGTAGCGTGCCGAAAATTTTTCACTTGGCGCTCGGTGCGCAAGTCGGAAAGCTTCCGCAGTACATGCAGCGGAATCGAGACAGTGATCTTTCGCACGGCGTTGGCTTTCTCACCGTGCTCGACATAAGGCTTGATGAATTTCAGTGTTGCCATAACGCCTTTCCCTGTGATCTGGAGCGAAAGCTATTCCGGAAGATTTCAGCTGTCAATGGATTTCCACCACCGGATCGAACTGCTTCGACGCCACGGGATGACCGCAGAGCCGACCACCACAAGGCTGATGCCGTATTGGCCCATATATCCATATGGACGCCTATACGTCCATGCGGGAAAACCACGGTATTCACGCGGGTGGCGTAAACGGCCTTTTCAAAGGGGTTTTCGCACACAAGCGAACATTCGACGCGTGCATCACGGTGAATCGGACGGAATGTCCACATGAAAAACCCCGGCATGTATTGGCGTGATTTCCGGATGAACGGGAGGCGACCGAATGCTTCTTCGGGGTGTGAAAAAAAATTTCCGCAGCAGCACCGAAGCAGCCCGATTCGGCAACGATCGTGATGAATCATGCAGCTGTCGACTGCCATGAGGAAGCACCTGCGATGTTCGCGCTCGCGCCACGACATGTCGGGCGAGCGGCAAGCGCGCATCGATTGCACGGCCCGCATCGGGCTGGAGTCACGATCCAAATGACAGTCCACGTCCGACGAACGACGACCCCGACCCCGTCGGTCCATGCGCCATCGCCTGACCCTGGCACTGATCTTTCGAAGCGTGCACGCACCGGCCGACTCGCGCGTGGATCACATCGCCAGCCGCGATTCAAAATCGTCCACGGAGGCAGGACTCGCGAACGGAGTCAAAAGATTGGCGCCACGCACTCCACACCAGAGGATGCCGGATGCAAGATCGGCCGCACTTGGCGGCCGATCTCTGCACACGGAATTTCCCGCAAGCTCAATGCTCGTCTTTTTCCGCCAGCTCTTCGTACTCGTTCGCGTCGAGCAGTTCGTCCAGCTCCGCGCGGTCGCTGGGGCGAACCAGAAAGATCCAACCCTCGCCGTAGGCGTCTTCGTTGATGATTTCGGGCTTGTCGTTGAGCAGTTCGTTGACTTCGACGATCTCGCCGGAAATCGGCGCGTAGATGTCGGAAGCAGCCTTCACCGATTCCACCACCGCAACCCCGGTGCCAGCCTGGACGCTGGCGCCGACTTCCGGCAACTCGACATAGACCAGATCGCCGAGCTGGCCTTGTGCGTGATCGGAGATGCCCACCCGGATCAGGCCGTCATCTTCGGCGCGGGCCCATTCGTGGGATTTGAGGAATTTCAGATCGCCGGGAATCTCGCTCATGATCGGGTCCAGTTGTTGGTTTGAGTCAGGTGGGCAGGCGCTGATTCTAGCCGCATCTGCCATGCCGCAAAAAGTGTCGCCGGCGATTCAGATGCCTTCGCAGGGCTTGCCATCGCGCACGAACGGATATTTCACCACGCGCACCGGCACCTCGCGGCCACGGATGTCCACCCGCACGTCGCCCGGCGCACCGGCCGGGATCCGCGCGAATGCCACCGCCTTGTTCAGGGTCGGCGCGAAACTGCCCGAGAGGATCTCGCCGGTGCCGTTCGCCGTCAGCACCGGTTGGCCGTGGCGCAGCACGCCCTTGTCGTCCAGCACCAGGCCGACCATCACCCGCTTCACACCGGCAGCCTTCTGTGCCTCGAGCACCGGACGACCGATGAAGTCCCGCCCCTCGTCCAGCGCGATGGTCCAGCCCAGGTTGGCTTCCCATGGTGAGACGGTTTCGTCCATGTCCTGGCCGTACAGGTTCATGCCCGCTTCGAGGCGCAGCGTGTCACGGGCGCCCAGGCCCGCCGGCGCCACGCCGGCGGCGAGCAGTGCCTCCCACAGCACGACGGCATGCTCCTGCGGCACGATGATTTCAAAGCCGTCTTCGCCGGTATAACCGGTGCGTGCGACGAACAGCGGCATGCCATGCGGACCCTGCGCCGCCGCCGCAGCGAACTTGCCGAGCTTCTCGATGCGCGAACGATCCACCTCGTGCAGCAGGCCGATCACCTTCGACCGCGCGTTCGGGCCCTGCACCGCGATCATCGCGAATTCGGGACGCTCCTTCACCTGCACGTCGGTCGCTCCCGGCATCCTGCCTCCCGCGACACTAGTGCTTCCCTGCACGTCGGTCGCTCCCGGCATCCTGCCTCCCGCGACACTAGTGCTTCCCTGCACGTCGAACGCGGCCGCCTGCTGCTTGATCCACGCCAGGTCTTTCTGCCGGGTGGACGCGTTGACCACCAGCCGGAAGAATTCCTCGCCGAGGAAATACACGATCAGGTCGTCGATCACCCCGCCCTGCTCGTTCAGCATGCACGAGTACAACGCCTTGCCATGCACCTTCAGCTTGTCGACGCTGTTGGCCAGCAGGTGACGCAGGAAGTCGCGGGTCCGCGGACCATGCAGGTCGATGACGGTCATGTGCGAAACATCGAACATGCCGGCGTCGCGGCGCACCGCATGATGTTCCTCGATCTGCGAGCCGTAGTTGATCGGCATGTCCCAGCCGCCGAAGTCGACCATACGGGCGCCGAGTGCACGATGGGTTTCGTTGAGCACGGTCTTCTCGGTCATCGCAACGCAGCCTTTGGGCGGGGAAAGTCACGCATTATCGCCAGCGCCGTCGCGCAATCCAAGCGCGGCGGCATCACCGCTCCTGAACGCATCGGTACATTAAGCTCGGCACATGACCGTGAACGCGCCGATCTTCACCGAGCTCGACACCGCACTCACGCCACCGCGCCTGCACATCCGCGGCGAGTGGACGCTGCCCCATTACGCCATGCTGGAGCGCGAACTGGAGCAACTGCGCGGGCGCATCGATGCGCAGACATCGGTCGATCTGGACGGCATCGCCATGCTCGATACTGCTGGCGCCGCGCTGCTGACCGAGTTGCTCGGCGCCACGCGCCTGCGCGACATCGCCGGTGGTTCGCCGCAACTGTTGCCGGCACGCCGTGCCTTGCTGGAAACCGTCGGTACGGCGCTGCACGAATATTGCCGCGCCGAGAGGCAGCCGCCGCGAAGCAGCGTGCTGGTGGTGCTGGAACGGATTGGTCGCGCCGTCGACAACTTCTACCGGCAGGCGCTGCGGCTGCTGGGATTCATCGGCCTGACGCTCGAGACGCTGGCCCGCGGCCTGCTCCGGCCCAGCCGCTGGCGCCTCACCCCGCTGGTGGCGCACGTGGAACAGATCGGGCTCGACGCCGTGCCGATCGTCGCCCTGCTGTCGTTCATGGTCGGCGCCGTGGTGGCGTTTCTCGGCTCCACCGTGCTCGCCGACTTCGGCGCCAGCATCTACACGGTGGACCTGATCTCGATCTCGTTCCTGCGCGAGTTCGGCGTGCTGCTGACCGCGATCCTGCTTGCCGGCCGCACCGCCAGCGCGTTCACCGCCCAGATCGGCTCGATGAAATCGCGTGAGGAGATCGACGCGATCCGCATGCTCGGCCTCGACCCGATCGAGCTGCTGGTGCTGCCGCGCGTCCTGGCATTGCTGATCTCGCTGCCGCTGCTGAGTTTCCTGGCGATGCTGGCCGGCATCCTGGGCGGCGCGCTGGTATGCATCTTCGCGCTGGACATCACCCCGGCCATGTTCCTGTCGGTGTTCCACACCGATACCGAACTGCGGCATCTGCTGGTCGGCCTGAGCAAGGCGCCGGTGTTCGCCTTCCTGATCGCGGTGATCGGTTGCCTGGAAGGCTTCAAGGTCAGGGGCAGCGCGCAGTCGGTGGGTGAGCACACCACCTCCAGTGTGGTGCAGTCGATCTTCGTGGTGATCCTGATCGACGCCCTGGCCGCGCTGTTCTTCATGGAGATGGGCTGGTGAGCGCGACGGCCGAAAAGGCTGCGCCACGCGAGGTGCTGATCGAGGTGCGCGGCCTGGTCAACCGCTTCGGTGCACAGACCGTGCACGACCAGCTGGACCTGGACGTCTATCGCGGCGAGATCCTCGGCGTGGTGGGCGGCTCGGGCACCGGCAAGTCAGTGCTGCTGCGCGCCATTGTCGGTCTGCTGCGACCGACCGCCGGCAGCGTGCGGGTGTTCGGCGAAAGCCTGCTGGAGCTGCCGCCGCAACGCCGCTCGCAGATCGAGCAGCGCTTCGGCGTGCTGTTCCAGAGCGGCGCACTGTTCTCGTCGCTGACGGTGGCCGAGAACATCGCGCTGCCACTGGTCGAACATGCCGGCCTGAGCCGCGACGATGCCTCTCATCTGGCCGGCGTGAAGCTGGCGCTGGTCGGACTGTCGATGGATACGGCCGACAAGTATCCAGCGGCGTTGTCCGGCGGCATGATCAAGCGGGCGGCGCTGGCCCGGGCGCTGGCGCTGGATCCGGAAATCCTGTTTCTGGACGAACCCACCGCCGGTCTCGATCCGATCAGTGCCGCGGCGTTCGACCAGTTGCTGCTGACCTTGCGCAACGCGCTCGGGCTCACCGTCTTCCTGGTCACCCACGACCTGGACACGCTCTATACCGTATGCAGCCGCGTCGCCGTGCTGTCGCAGAACAAGGTACTGGTGGCCGGCCCGCTGGACGAGGTCGCCGCCACCGACGACGCCTGGGTGCATGCCTACTTCCATGGCCCGCGTGGCCGTGCGGCGGAACAGGCCGCCGCACATCTGGCGCAGGAGAACTGAGATGGAAACCCGTGCCCATCATGTACTGATCGGATTGTTCACCGTGATCGTGGTGGGCGCCGCCCTGCTGTTCGGCCTGTGGCTGGCCAAGACCAGCGCGGCCAAGGCCTACCACGACTACGAAGTGGTCTTCAGCGACGCCGTCACCGGGCTCTCCACAGGCAGCCCGGTGGGATACAACGGCATCAAGGTCGGCGAGGTGGTCCAGCTCAAGTTGGATCCGGCCGATCCACGCAAGGTGCTGGCGCGCATCCGCCTCACCGGTGACACCCCGGTCAAGCAGGATACCCACGCCAAGCTGGTGCTGACCGGGCTCACCGGCATCACCAACATCCAGCTCAGTGGCGGATCGCCGGACTCCCCGCCACTGCTCGGCCAACACGGCCATTTGCCGGTGATCGTCGCCGACCCCTCGCCACTGACCAGGTTGTTGGCCAACGGCGAGGACCTGATGACCAACATCAACGAGGTGGTGATGCGTGCCAATGAGCTGCTGTCCGATGAAAACGTGCAGCACATCGACAACACGCTGGCACACCTGGATCAGGCCACCGGCACGATTGCCAACCAGCGTGACGAAATCCGCCAGTTGCTGCAGCAGCTGGCGCTGGCCAGCAACCATGCGAACGCCACGCTGGCGCAGACCGAGCAACTGGCGCGCAACGCGAACAGCCTGATCAGCCATCAGGGCAAGGCGGCGCTGGACGACATGCAGGCCTCGATGGCTTCGCTGCAGCACGCCACCGCCAGTCTCGACCACCTGCTCAGCGACAACCGCGATGCGCTCGACAGCGGCATGCGCGGCATCGGCGACATCGGGCCGGCGGTGATCGAACTGCGCAAGACGCTGGATTCGCTGCGCTCCATTTCGCGCAAACTCGATGACAATCCGGCGAGCTATCTGCTTGGCCGCGAGAAGACGAAGGAGTTCAAGCCATGAGCCTGCGTCCACGTTTCACGCCGATCGTCCTCGTCGTCCTGCTCGGCGGCTGCTCGGTGCTGCCCAAGGTCGAATCGCCGGACATCTATCTGCTGCCCGGCCCAGCGACCGCCTCCGCATCGACCCGCGGCACGGTGCTGCCGCAGACCGAATCGTTGCGGGTGGATACGCCGCAGGCCAGCCGCGCCCTCGACAGCACGCACATCGCGGTGGTGCCCGAAGGCAACCTGATCGCCGTCTACCAGGGCGCGCGCTGGAGCGAGCGCGCCCCGCTGCTGTGGCGTGACCGGCTGATCGATGCGTTCCGCGCCAGCGGCCGTTTCACCGCCGTGAGCAGCGACGATGCCAACCTGCCGGCCGATCTCGAACTGGCCGGCGACCTGCGCGCCTTCCAGACCGAATACCTGGCAGGCAAGCCGGTGGTGGTGATCCGCTACGACGCGCAACTGGTGCGGTTGCACTCGCAGAAAATCCTGGCGACACGGCAATTCGAGATTCAGCAGACGGTTCCCGACAAGGAGGTGCCGCAGGTGGTGGTGGCGTTCGGCCAGGCGGCCGATGCCCTGGCCACGCAAGTCGTCGACTGGCTCAGCGCGGCTCGATCCGGCGAAAGGTGAGGTTGATCCGCGGGCCCGTGGCGACACGCGTCTTCGGCAGCGCATGCCGGTACAACGTCTGGGTCGCGCCGGCCATGCG
>JAPHUU010000393.1 GCA_026193555.1 Rhodanobacter sp. | reverse complement strand
TTTGCCAGTTGCTTGGCGAAGGTGGCGCCATGGGTCTGTTCCACGCTTGCCTCTGGCGGGCGGTGCCCTGACGGCCCCTCGCCCTGCGCGTCAGGCGCATCGGAGGTGATCAGATCGTCCTGCGTCAACTGCAGGGCGTCCTGCTTGCCGACGTTGCGGAACAGACGCGCGTTGGTGCCATCGGCAACGACGACCCAGGCGCCGGCAGGAATGGTGTGCATCGGTCTCTCCTTCCATCCATCGTGACGCACCACAGTGTTGCGCCAGCCCACTGATCTTGGCCGTCGATGCGTGATTGGTTCGAGAATGGGAGGAAATGGTGCCAGGGACAATTTCCGACAGCAGATCGTCTGCCGGGATGAGTCTGGGCCGCAGCTCGCACTGATTGTCTGAAAGACGGCACGGGGCAGATCATTGTCGCTAACGGCCTCCGTCCCGATGGCGTCCCCATCTTGCCCGGGATGTTGCCTGAGGCGAACGTCCCGGGCTGCTGCAACAGGATGGAATGGTATCGGTCGTTGAACAGGCGGGACGCACCGATTGGGTATGCTGGGGGAACCGCGCATCCATCGAGGGGTCGATGGATCGCCTGAATTTCACAACATTGGACTGCCCATCATGAATCCTCATCGTTCCCTGCCCATCGCCGCGCTGATCGCCATGTGCGGTTTCTCCGCCATGCCCGTGTCGTCCGCGCACGCCGCCGACCCTCTCGGGGGCAGCGCGGTGTCTGGTGTGTGCATGCTGTCGCGCGAGGCGGTCTTCGCGCAGGCCAAGGTCGGCCGGGCCGCGAGTCTGCGGCTGGGCCAGCTGGCCGAACAGGCTCGCAGCCAGCTGGCCAGCGAGCGCAAGCCGCTCGACGCGGACCTCCAGAGCTTCCAGAAAAAGGCGCCATCCTTGAGCGAAGCACAGCGCAAGCAACAGGGATCGGCTCTGCAGCAGCGCGTGCAGACGTTCCGGACCCAAGCCGGCGAGCTGAACCAACGCGTGCAGCTCACCCGCGCCAAAGCCATGCAGCGCATCGGCCAGGAGGCGGAGCCGATCCTCGCCAGCAGCTACAAGAACCATCATTGCGGTCTTTTGCTGAACCGTGATTCGGTGCTTGGCGGCAACATGACCAACGACCTGACTGGCGAGGTCATCCAGGGCCTGGATCGCAAGATCACCACCATCAGCTTCAACCTGGAGTCGCTGCCGAGCGGCAAAGGGAAGTAAGCGACGCTGAAGGCAGCGGAATGGGGGCCGAAACAGGAGCAGAGAAGACGGGACGGGGGTCGTTGGTTGTCGATAACTGCCTCCGTCCCGTTTTGCTCTTCGACGCAAACACGGATGGCGCGTTGAACCAGTCTCGCTGGTCGATGTGTCCTACCATCATGGTCGGTGCCCACCTGCCGATCTGGGGGGGCGCCTTCATCAACGTGCATGCTGGCCCGTGCCTTCGGAGGCAACCTTGAGAACGCTGATCCTCTCACTGCTGCTCGTCGCGATGACGACGCTCATGCCTGCTTTTGCGGGTGGCCCGCCGCCCTCACGGGCGCACGCGATCACCGATCCGGACACCCGCGCCTGGTGGCAGGCGACCGAGGCGCTGTCGGGCGACGCCATGGAAGGGCGCGATACCGGTTCGGCGGGATATGACCGGGCGGCGCAACTGGTGGCGCGGCGCTTCGCCGCTGCGGGCCTGCGTCCGGCCGGCGACAATGGCGGCTGGTTCCAGCGCTTCCGCCTCGATGACCTGCGGATCACCCGGCAGGGCACGCGCATCGCGGTGGGCCACACGCCGCTGCGGCTGCTCTACGACATCGCGCCGCGACCGTCGGCCGGGATGCCGACGCGGCTCGACGCACCGATCGCCTTTCGCGGTTACTGCACGCCTGGTTCGCTTGGCGATGTGCGCGGCAGGATCGTGCTCTGCTACGGCTGGCGTCGCGCCGGGCTGACCGATGGTGCCGAGCGCCTGCGCGCGGTGGACCACGCCGGCGCTGCCGGGATGCTCACCATCGCCGATCCGGGATTCACTATCGAGCCGATGCGCTGGCCGGTGGCCTATGCCCGCACGGTGGCGCCGGTGGGCGCGCCCGTGCCGCAGGGCGACCGTCTGTTGCGGGCGACGCTCAACCCGACGGCACTGGCCGCGGTAATCGCCGGCTCCGGCCAGGATGCCGGGCATCTGCTGGCAATGGGCAGTGCCGGCAAGCCGTTGCCGAGTTTCGATGTGCCTAGCCATTTCACCGCACAGCTGCGCCTGCAGCGGCGGGTGGTGACGTCGGCCAACGTGCTGGGCGTGCTGCCGGGTACCGATGGCAAGTTGCGCGATCAGTATCTGGTGCTCTCGGCGCATCTGGACGGCTACGGCCACGGCGAGCCGGTACGCGGCGACGCGATCTACAACGGCACGCTCGATGACGCCGCCTATGTCGCGCTGCTCGAGCGGCTGGCCGAGCGCCGCAAGGGTGCCGGCTACCGGCGTTCGGTGCTGTTCGCCGCGTTCACCGGCGAGGAGAAGGGGCTGCTCGGCAGCCGCTATTTCGTCGCCCATCCCACGGTGCCGAAAACCGCCATCGTCGCGGACATCAACCTCGACCAGATTCGCCCGATCTTTCCATTGCGGCGGATGACTGTCCACGCACTCGACGACAGCACGCTCGGCGCGGCGGTTCGACAGGTGGCGTCACGCAGCGACATCGTCGTGCAGCTGGACCCGGAACCGGAGCGCAACCTGCTGCGTCGGGCCGACCACTGGCCGTTCCTGCAGGCAGGCATCCCGGCGACCGGCTTCGTGTTCGGCTACCTGCCGGGCACCAAGTCGGAGCAGCGCTACCGCCACTGGTACGAGGTGCAATATCACCGGCCACAGGACGACCTGACCCAGCCGATCGACTGGGCCGCCGCCGGCAAGTTCAACCGCTTCTTCTACCGCTTGGTGTCGACCGTCGCGGACAGCGACGCCAGGCCGCAGTGGTCACCCGGCAGCGCCCTGGCACCGCGGGCCAAGGTGGTTCAAGGGAAAAGGGTGCCAGGGACAGTTTCCGATATCAGCTCGGCCGCCAGGGTGGGGCTGGGTCCCAAGGGAAAAACGGGATGGAGGTAGTCAATGATCAACTACCTCCGTCCCGTCCATGCCCGTGCGGGAAAAGGTGTCAGGGACATTTTCTCTCGCCTGGATCTGTCGCTGGCCCCTGTCTCTTGTCTTGAAGCCGAACGCGGGGGCTTCGCCGCCGGGCCCCCAGGCAAGATGAGTATCAGGGACATTTCCTTCTTCGGAGCGCGGGCGAAGCGGTGTCAGGATCACTTCCCGACCTGACACCGTTTGACTCGCGCACTTCCACACCAACAGGAGACACATCATGGAACCCGACTTCTGGCACCAGCGCTGGCGTGAAGGCCGCATCGGTTTCCACCAGGATCGACCGATGCCGCTGCTGCTCGAGCACTGGCCGGCGCTGGCGCTTGCGGCGGGCAGCCAGGTGTTCGTGCCGCTGTGCGGCAAGTCGCTGGATATGGTCTGGCTGGCGGCACAGGGACACCGCGTACTGGGGGTGGAGTTGTCGCCACTGGCGGTGGCGCAGTTCTTTGACGAACACGAGCTGACGCCGCAGGTGCACGACTCGCGCTACGGCCGCCACTACCGTGCCGGGGACATCGAGCTGATCTGCGGCGACGTGTTCGGCCTCGATGCCGGGGCGCTGGCCGGTTGTGCGGCCGTGTACGACCGCGCCGCGCTGATCGCGTTGCCGCCGCCGCTGCGCCGCCGTTACGTGGGCGAGTTGCATGCGCGGCTTCCCGCCGGCTGCCGCGGCCTGCTGATCACGCTGGAGTATCCGCAGCACGAAAAGCACGGTCCGCCGTTCGCCGTGCCCGAAGCCGAGGTGTACAAGCTTTACGGCCGCGACTGGAACGTCGCGACGCTGGAGCGCCGCGACGTTCTCGCGCAAGAACCGGGCTTCGTCGCCGCCGAGGTGAGCGCGCTGGACACGGTGGTGTACCAGCTGTCACGGAAAGCCTGAAGCCCGGCGGGGGAACAAAGGGGTCACCATTTCGCCGCCCGGGTCGCTCAAATTGTCCCTGACACCATTCTTGCCGGTCCCAACGGAAAAACGGGACGGAGGGAGTCAATGATCAACTACCCCCGTCCCGTCATGCCCGTGCGGACACGGGCGCCGTGGTGCGTGCGATTACTTGCGCGCTTTCAGTATCCGGTCGAGCCGGTCCGACGTGCCCTTGACGCGGGCAAGATGCGGGTAGCGCAGGCCGCCGTGGTAGTCGATCTTCACGGTCTTGAACTGGTCCACGTTCTTGACCAGCAGGGTGATCGAATCGCTGCTGTCCTTGGCGGCAGTGACTGCATCCTTGAGTGCGTCGGGACTGAATTCCAGGCCGTTGACGGCGACGATGGTCATGCCGGGCACCAGGCCGGCCTTGAACAGCGGGCCGTTCCACTGCACGTCAGAGACGTCGCCCTTGCTCGAAACCGACAGGCCGACCGAGTAGGCCAGGTTCACGCCCTTGTACAACGACGCGCTGGCCTTGTCGTAGGCCGAGGGCTTGTCGGTGTAGACCAGCTTCCAGCCTGAGCGGGCCAGGCTCGTTTCAGGCAGTTTGTCGCCGACGTAGTCCAGGCGATCGCGCAGGAATGTCGACCAGTCGAACGGCTGCACCTTGTTCAGTGTGTCGACCACATCCTGATAGGTGTAGGTGCGGGTCACGTAGCTGCCGTTGTCCATGCCGTAGAAGGCATGAGCGAAGTCGTCCAGCGAGCGGCGGCCGTGGCTGAGCTCGCGGATCTTGCTGTCCAGGTCCAGCCACAGCAGCTGACCCTCGGCATAGAAGTCGGTGCCGCGGCGCCAGTTGCCCCAGCCCCGGCTGCCGTAATAGGTCAGCGGCGCGGCGTCGGCAGTGTCCTGCAGCGAGCGCCACTCGCGGCCGGTGCGATGCGACATCGCCGCGGCAATGGAGGCAATCGCGTCGTGGTACTGGTCGGCCGTCCACAGTCCCGAGCGCGCGGTCAGCACGCCGGCCCAGTAGTCGGTCAGGCCTTCATAGACCCACAGCAGGTCATCCTGCTTGACCATGTTGAAGTTGGGCGTCCACAGGTCGTACGGGCGACGGAACTTGCCGTTCCAGGAGTGCACCCACTCGTGCGGCATCAGTGTGGCCGCACGCATGTACAGGCTGTCCTTGGTCAGGTAGTCGGCCGGCAGGCGGTCGTCGCTGGACTGATGGTGCTCCAGACCGAAGTGGCCGACGTGGTCGGACAGCGTCAGCAGGAAGTTGTAGTGGCCGAAGTGCTGGCTGCCGAACAGCGCGTAGATCTGTTTGACCAGTTCGCGGTGCTCGTCGATCTGCTTCTGGGTGATCTTCACCTGGTCGGCCTTGTCGCCGACGATGTTCAGGTGCACCGGTACCTTGGCATTCGGCGCCAGGTCGACGCGGGTGAAGTACTTGCCGGCGATCAGCGGCGAGTCGACGAAGTTGTTGAAGCTGACCGGCTTGAACTTCACCAGGTTGCCGTTGTGCAGGTCGACCTCCAGTGCGCTGGCGAACTTCCAGCCGCTGGGCAGCTTCACCGTGGGCTGGATCATTACCTGCCGCGAGTAGTAGCCGGCTGGATAGAACGCCACCTGGTTGAACTCGATGTCCAGCAGGTTGGACGTGGCCGAGGCGCTGGAGCCGAACTTGCCGCCGCCGCCGGGCGACAGGAACTGGAACTCCATGTCCAGCGCCTTGGTGCCCTCGGGCACGTCAAGGTGGATGGTGAACATGTCGCGCAGGTCGCGGCGCCAGTGCAACTGCTTGCCGTTGGCGCGGATGATCAGGCCGGCGACGTTGTTGACCGGACCGGACGGCGAATGTTCACCGGGAATCCACTTCGGGTAGTACAGCGTCATCGGCCCGCTGTTGGCGACGGGGATGGTTTCCTGGACGCTGAAGATGCGGTCAGGTGCGCGGGTCAGGTCGACGTTCAGCGACAGCGTGCCGCCGGGATACGGCGTGTCGGCTGGATGCTTGAGATGGTGGGTGGCCTCCTGCGCGAAGGCCGGCAACGCAAACGCCAGGGCAACGGCCGCGCCCAGCGCGGTGGAACGGCGAATCAAGGGTTTCACATGCATCTCCCGAATGCAGCCGGCGCCTTTGTGGGGGCGTTACGGCATGGCAACACTGGCACGAGGCAGGCGGGTGACCCAGCGCGTGTCAGGGCGAAAACTTTTCAATCCTAGAGCGGCGTAGCGGAGGGGCCATATGCCATTGGTCATCGTCGGGGGGCGCGGCGCCCGTTTTGCTGGAAGCTCGACGCCGAGCTGGCCCGGGCATGACGGACACCTTTGAACGGTCTCGATCCGGTTGCGCTCCCATCGCGCGTTTCGGTGGCGTTTCCGACCAGTGCTACAGTGCCCGCCTTCCCTGATGCGACTGCAAAGCGAGCGACGCGATGACCCTTCAAGCGCCCTATCCGATCGGCATCCCCGGCATCCCCTGGGGTGCGGCGGAAGTCGCTGCCTGGCTGTCACGACAGGCCCGCAAGCGCAGCTACGCAGCGGACGTGCTGAGCGTGATCGAGACCCTGCGCGCACGCTTCGACGTGTCGGAGTACGGCTGCCTGGATTACACGCCCGACGGCTACCCGCTGTTCGCGATCAGGAGTCGTGACTGGCGCGACGACCTGCCCACGGTGCTGGTGACGGGGGGGGTGCATGGCTACGAAACCAGTGGCGTGCACGGGGCACTGCAGTTTGTCGACCAGCAGGCAGCGAGTTATGAAGGCCGGGTCAACCTCGTGGTGGCGCCGTGCGTCAGCCCCTGGGCCTACGAAATGATTCATCGCTGGAACATGCATGCGGTCGACCCGAACCGCTCGTTTCGCGACGACAGCCCGGCGCAGGAATCGGCGGCGCTGATGCGCCTGGTCGCGCCCATTCGCGATCGCGTGCTGGTGCATGTCGATCTGCATGAAACCACCGAGACCGACGAGTCCGAGTTTCGCCCGGCGCTGGCCGCCCGCGACGGCGTGGCGCCTGAGCCGGGTGACATCCCCGACGGCTTCTATCTGGTCGGCGACAGCGAGAATCCGCAACCGGCGTTCCAGCAGGCGGTGATCGCGGCGGTGGCGAAAGTCACCCACATTGCCCCGGCCGACAGCCACGGCGAAATCATCGGCTCGCCGATGGTCTCGCCGGGCGTCATCAACTACCCGCTGAAGACGCTCGGCCTCTGTGCCAGCATCACCAATGCACCCTACAAGACGACCACCGAGGTCTATCCCGACAGCCCTCGGGCAACCGCCGAGCAATGCAACGCCGCGCAGGTGGCAGCGGTTTGTGCGGCGATGGATTTCGCGCTGGCGCACGGTGCAGGGGCGTCCGTCGAGCGCTCTTGAAGCTTGAAGCTTGAAGCCGGAACAGAGTGCACTTTTGTCGTCTGAAGCGGGCGGTGGCCATCGGGTCGTCTGCTCGCCGCAAGGCCCTGATCAGGACCCTGCGTCCGCTTTGCCGTGCGCTCGTGGCGTCACCGCTTTTTCCCCGGCTTTGCGCGGGATGATTACGCCGGGACCAGCAACGCGGCGCGGTGTGGCTGCGGATTCAGTCGATCACCGCGACCGTACGCGGTACGCGAACCAGCCGATCAGCAGGGCGAACGCCGCCACGCCGACGAGCTGGACCCCGAACGGTGATCCGGCCCAGGCGGTGCCGAAGCCGGCCGGACGGGAGCCGTGGATGAACGCCACCGCGGCAATGCCGACGCCGAGCAGGCCCTCGCCGCCGACCAGGCCGGAACCGAGCAGTACGCCGCGTTCCACCCGCGCCTCGGTCTGACCAGCGCGTTTGCGGGTCATCCAGGCCCGCAGCAGGCCGCCAAGGAAGATTGGCGTCATCGTGGAGAGCGGCAGGTAGACGCCGATGGCGAAGGCCAGCGACGGGATCCGGAACAGCTCGCACAGCACGGCGATGCCGATGCCGATGCCGATCAGCGACCACGGCAGGGAGTGCCCCATCACGCCGTCGATGACCAGCTTCATCAGAGTGGCCTGCGGCGCCGGCAAAGCCTGGGTGCCGAAGCCGAAGGTATGCGCCAGCAACAGCACCGACAGGCAGACGAACACGGCCGAACTCAGCACGCCGATCAACTGGCCGATCTGCTGATAGCTGGGGGTCGCGCCGAGCAGGTAGCCGGTCTTGAGGTCCTGCGAGGTATCCCCCGAAATGCCGGCGGCGATCGCCACCACGCAGCCGACCATCAATGCCGCGCCCTTGCCCGACAGGTTGTCCCAGCCGAGCAGCATGAACACGGTGGCGGTGGCCAGCAGCGCGGCAATCGTCATGCCCGAGGTCGGGTTGGAGGTCACTCCGACCAGACCGACGATGCGCGCCGCCACGGTGACGAAGAAAAACGTGAAGATCACCACGCACACCGCGGCGATGGCGCGGTGCCAGAACGGGCCGACCGCGCCCAGCGTCTGCGGCACCACGGCCAGCAATACCAGCACACAGGCCAGCCCGATCAGCAGCACTTTCGGCGGCACGTCGCGTTCGGTACGGGGCACCGCGACTGCTTCGCCGACGGTGCCGGTCGCGCTGAACTGGCGCAGCCCGACCCGGAAGCTTTCCAGCATGGTGGGGATCGAGCGCACCAGGGTGATGATGCCCGCCGCCGCCACCGCGCCGGCGCCGATATAGCGCACATAGCTGTTCCACAGCGCCGATGCGCTCATCTGCGCGATGGGCAGCACCTGTTCCGGATACAGCGGCAGGGCACGACTGGCACCCCAGGTGGCGATGCCCGGAATGATCACCACTGCCGAGAGTAGCCCGCCGCCCACCATCACCGTGGCGATCCGCGGCCCGAGGATGTAGCCGACGCCGAACAGTGCACCGGAGAGGTCCACCCCGATCACCGCCTTTTTCAGCAGCGGCAGCTTGAAGCCGATCGTGGCCGGGATCACCTGCAGCCACGAGGTCAGTGCCTTGAGGCCGGCTCCGGCGGCCAGACCGAGAAACACGTTTTTCGCCTGCGATCCCTTGTGCTCGCTGGCCTTGAGTACCTCGGCGCAGGCGGTGCCCTCGGGAAAGGGCAGGCGCCCGTGTTCGCGCACGATCAGCAGCGAGCGCAGCGGGATCATGAACAGCACGCCGAGCAGGCCGCCGGACAGCGCCAGCAGCGTCATCTGCAACAGGCTCGGTGGAATTCCCCACATGAACAGGGCCGGCAGGGTGAAGATCACGCCGCTGGCCAGTGCGCTGGAGGATGATCCGGTGGTCTGCGAAATGTTCGCTTCGAGAATGGTGCCGTCGTGACCGAAGCGGCCGAACACCCGGAACATCGCCACGGTGATCACCGCCAGCGGAATCGAGGTGCTCACCGTCAGGCCGGCACGCAGCCCGAGGTAGGCATTGGCCGCCCCGAACAGGATGCCGAACACGATCCCGAACACCACCGCCTTGACGGTGAATTCGCGCTGGACGGTGGAGGCATGCACGTGGGGACTGGGCGATGCTCCGGGGGATGGCGGCACGGGCATCTCCGAACTGGGGTCTGTCTCGATCCTCGCAACTGCGGCCCTGCATGGCAAGCGCAATCTGTCCAGCCGGTGGAAGGTCGCGCTGGCGGGCGATGCGACACGCGTGTCCGGACATCAGGGGTCATGTCGTCCCCCTGCCGCCGCTGAGGGCACGTTCGAGCCCGTGGCTTGAATCCGCCGTGACCAGGAATCGCGACCCGGACCCGGGAGGGCGAGCTTCGTCGGCTGCTACCCTGCGGGCATGAATACAGTCTGGAAAGCCACAGCGTCGCGCCGTCTCGGCCTGGCCCTTTTCGCCTTCTGCCTGCTGGCACTGGGCGGTTGCGCCACCGCTCCGCCCAGCCACTCCGAGAACATTTGCCAGGTCTTCGACCAGTATCCGAAGTGGTACGACGCCGCCCATGCTGCCCAGCAGCGTTGGGGGACGCCGGTCAACGTGCTGATGGCATTCGTGCGGCGTGAATCCGGCTTCCGCCAGAAGGCTCGCCCGGACCGGCCCTGGTTCCTGTTCATCCCGCTGCCGCGCAAGTCCAGCGCCTATGGTTACGCGCAGGCACAGGACCCGGTCTGGCGTCGGTACCGGAAAGCGACCGGCGGCTTGTTCAAGAGCCGCGCCGACATGGACAACGCGCTGGATTTCGTCGGTTGGTACACCGACAGCATTCATCGCCAGCTTGGTATCTCCAAGTGGGATCCGGAGCACCTGTACCTCGCCTACCACGAAGGCATCGGCGGCTACCGCAGCGGCCACTGGCGGCACGACCGCCACCTTCAGCAGACCGCCGCCACGGTCGCCCACCGTGCGCGCGAATACGGCGCCCAGCTCAAGCAGTGCGAGCAGCGCCTGCGCTGTCGCCGCTGGTACCAGGTGCTCTGCCACTGAATGCCCCTGGCTCCGGGAGACGGGGCCGCAGGTCGCCTTGGCAGGCGCCGCCGGGGCCACCGGGAACGAAAGCCGCAGTTGAAAGCGCCACTGGGTCGAAGCCCGTTTCGCGCTCCCTCATTCAGGCGTCGATCACAAGCATGGGGTCATCAAATCCGCACGGGAAAACCCGCGGCGATGACGGCTCGGCGCCTGTTTCCGTCGCCGGGCAGCCCTGCGCGCTCAGCCGGCGGCCTCGCGCGCCGCCACCGCCAGTCCCGACACCACGCCCAGCGAAGGGTCGCCGTGCACCAGCGGAATCTCCGGAAAGCACGCCTGCACGCGCTGGCGTACCTTCGCCGAGCGCGAGGTGCCGCCGGTGAGGAACACGCTGGCGGGGAGCTCGTCCAGATCGCCGCGCACGCCGGCGAGGGTGCGCTCAAGCTGGCCGAGAAAGGGCTCGATGGCGCGGTGGAAATCGTCGGTGCCGGTTGCGACCGCCAGGCCGCGCTCGATGAAGTCCAGCTCGGCGCGGTAGCGCGGCGCCATGCTCAGGGTGATCTTGGTGCGCTCGGCTGCCTGATTGAGGCGGGTGGTGGCGCCCGGCGCCTGCAGGGCGCGCAGGCGTGCGCCGTAGGGCTCGGCGACGAGGCGGTAATCCTGCTTCTGGAACTCGCGCTGCTTGGGCAGGTTGTGCACGCTGGCGGCCTCCACGAACTGGTGTGACGGCACGCGGATCAGGTCCTTGCCCAGCTGCGGCATGAAGCTGTGCAGGCTGAGGCTGACATCGAGGTCGGTGCCGCCTTTGGGCAGGCCCCAGCTGCGCCCGATGTGCGGCGCCACGCCGCCGCCGAGCTGCGCGTGGGCCACGTCGGTGGTGCCGCCGCCGATGTCCACGATCAGCGCGGACTGGCGCTGCGCCAGGCGCTGGTGGTAGTGCATCGCCGCGGCGGCCGGCTCTTCCAGAAACGTCACGGCGTCGAACCCTGCGGCCGCGGCCGCTTCGCGCAGGATCGCGATCGCCTGCAGCGAGCCCTGCGCGCCCATCGAGCTGCGGAACTCCACCGGCCGCCCGATCACCGCGCCGCGCACCGGCGCACCGAACTGGCGGCTGGCGGTGAGGCGGATGTGCTCCAGGATGTGGGTGGCGATGTGCACGATCACCCGGCGCACCTGCGGGTCGAGGCGAAAGCCGAACATCGACTTGGGCGATTCGATGAGGTTGCCGCCGCCGCTGTCCAGATAGCCCTCCACTGCCTCCTCGCCGAACAGCGCGTGCTGGAAGCTGGCCACCGAGGCGCTGGCGGTGCGCGTCTGCTCTTCCATCCATTGCCGGCGCACCACGCGCAAGGCCTCGCGGTGCAGTTCGTCGTCGCTGCGTGCCACCGGTGTCTGGCCGCGTGCGGCCGCGGCGGCGGCCAGCTGGCGCTGCTGGGTCCGCGCCAGACGCAACTGGGCCTCCAGCTGCGCTTCCAGCGCGGGGGTCAGTGTGAACGCGCCAGGGTCGGGCACCCGCTCGGGAAAGAACACCGCCGTGCGGAACTGCTCGGCGTCGCCGAAGCGCACCAGATTCTGCTTGCCGTCGAGGATGGCCGCGGCGGCCGAGTAGCTGGTGCCGAAATCGATACCGATATGCATGGGGTCAGGTGGTCGCTGGACTGCAACCGGCCAGTATGACGGTTGCGCTGGCCGTGGCCTATCACCGATGCCGTGGGCAGCAGTCGCACAACGCAGGCGGGGCGCGCGCTGCGGCATCCCGGCCCGGTTCGGCGCGGCAAACAACCAGCGCGTGGGTGGCACCCGGGAGATGCCCGAGTTGATTCAGGTCAATAAGCCCTGCGGGCACGGCGCCTAACCTCGACGAACCGCGGGCCAGTGGGCGAGCGCTGTGGGGGAGAGTGGCCCTCGATGGTCCGGGTGTCCGATGGCGGTCCCGTCATCGAATCCGATGAAAAGGAGAGGGCTCATGGTCAGCACAGTGTCTCGATTCGCCTTCGTTGCGATTGGTTTCATGGCGATCACCGTCAGTGGCTGTACTCAGTACGTGAAGAAAACCGACTACGACGCCGCGATTTCCGAACTCCGCGCAAACGACCAGAAACAGCAGCAGCAACTTGATGAATTGATGCAGGAGATGAAGCAGAAATTCGCCCAGTACGATGCCAAGATCGCCGAGATGGGTGGCCGCGTGCGGGTCGATGCGATCGCGCACTTCGCGTTCGATCAGGCGACCTTGCGCGATGAGGACAAGCCGCTGCTTGACGACTTCGCCAAGGTCGTGCGTGCGCATTACCCGGAGGCGCTGGTGACGGTGGAAGGCTTCGCCGACCCGGCGGGTTCCTCCGCGTACAACGTGCGCCTCGGTGCGCGGCGGGCGGCGGCTGTGCAGGACTACCTGGTTGGCACCGGCGGACTGTCGGCCGACAAGGTGCGCACGGTCAGCTATGGCGAGGCCGTGAACCGCCAGGTCGACCCCGGCAAGACGCACGATGAGGGCATGGACAATCGCCGGGTGACGCTGGTGGTCGACTTTGCCGGGACTCCAGCGGCCGCGCCGTAGGCGCGACACGCGAGCGGCGGCGAGCAGGCGGTTCGGCGCAGCGCGGTGTTCGTCGCCCGGGTCGACACAAGCTGACCCGGGCGCGGGCGCGTTTTGGTCGGATATGGCCGGCACAGATGTCGGCACCTGCGCGCGGACTCGAGTGGCGCACTGGCTGAAGTGCAGAGTCGGCTGGATCAGCAGGTGCCATCGGGCTGGGCAGACTGCCGGGTGCCGTTGGCACCGCTCCTTCACGTCCGGTGCCCCCGGTTCACGGGGTCGGACGTCAGCGCTGTGTGCCGCTCAGCAAGGAAGCGTTCATGCAACGGCAGCAGTCGAAAATACCGGCTCCAATGGACCGATTCCAATGGTTGGATACCTGATGCAACGCATGCCAAATGTGTTGGCCATCACGGATTTGATACGACTGTGGTTAATAATAGAAAACACATGACGTCCATCAAGTCCGTATTCGGGCATTGATGTAGCTTCAGGTAATCGGAAGGAAACCGATTATACGCACCTTGATTCAGGTGCCGCCGCGTCCATAACCGGCGCTATAAGGAGATTATCATGACGGGCTCACTTGCAACACTGTTCGTGGCTTGTCTGCTAAGCATGACTCTGGGCATCTCACCGGCAAGGGCCAGGAGTGGCCGGATCTTGTTCTCGGGGGCCGTGGTCGCCCCTACGTGCACGATCAGCGACGCGCGTAACGTTGCTCCGGTGGCGAATTCGTCAAGCCAGCGCCTGGCCTCCGGCCAGTTTGTCTGCCTCGACGCGAATGGATCCGCGGACGAGGCACGTTCCTATGCGCGCACCGAAGTCCGCCTCGATGCGAATAGCACGGTCGGAAATCGTCTTCTTGGTTATTTTGTTGATCACGACAGTGGCGCCAACATCGGCGTGGTTGAGGCGGTTCTGGTTACCCGCAATTTCAGGTAATCGGTGATTTTCGGATCCGCCGTTCTTTATCGACGGATCGGTCAAGGATGACGGAGTGATCCAATCCCGATTCAGTTAATCGGGGGCAGTCATCGCGGTCGCTTTCTTGCTGCTGCCGCCGTCATCGCCGATCCCCCTCAGCGGCAGGTCGGGCGTGGCCGGATGGGGGCGGCGACCCTCAGGTTGCTCGTTGACATCGGGTCGGCGTCA
Organism: Rhodanobacter sp.; assembly: GCA_026193555.1. GTDB lineage: Bacteria > Pseudomonadota > Gammaproteobacteria > Xanthomonadales > Rhodanobacteraceae > Rhodanobacter. Next base: position 6,561 of record JAPHUU010000393.1, on the reverse strand, counting down.
GGCGATGAATGTGCACATGCCCGACATCAGCCCGCATCGTCGTCGCTACGCCTATCCGGCGGCCCTGCTGGCCGGCTTCCTGCTGTACGCCTTTGCGTTGGCGATCAGGCCGTGGTTTCGCCAGGACTGGCTGCTGGAGAATCTCGTGGTGTTCGCGGTCGTGCCCTTGTTGGTGGCCACGGTGAACCGTCTGCAATTTTCCAATCGGGCGTATACGCTGCTGTTCGTGTTTCTGTGCGCGCATGAAATCGGCGCCCACTACACCTATTCGATGGTGCCCTACGACGCTGCGCTGCGTGCGCTGACCGGGCAATCGGTCGACGCGCTGCTGGGGTTCCATCGCAATCACTACGATCGCCTGGTGCACTTCCTGTTCGGCCTGCTTCTGCTGCCGCTGGCGGTGGAGTTGTTCGAGGCCAAGGCGCCGCCCCGCGGCGTCTGGCGATGGCTGATGCCGGTGCTGTTCATCGAATCGCTGTCGGCCGTCTTCGAGTTGATCGAATGGCTGGCGGCGAGCGTGTTCGGCGGCGATCTGGGTCAGGCCTATCTGGGCACCCAGGGCGACGTGTGGGACGCCCAGCGCGACATGGCCCTGGCTCTGTTCGGTGCCACGATCGCGCAGCTGGTGATGGCATTTTTCCGATGGCGGCGGCGCGCCACTGCAGGGTGAGGCTCAGGGGGCCGTGTTTCGCCGGCGGCGATCGGGCCCCAGGAGGGTGCAGAGAAGAAGCGTCGCCGCAGGGGAAACCGGCACGGCACTGCTTGCCTACGGGGTGTGCGCGTCAGCCACCGCGTCCCGATGATCGTGCTTCAGCTCCAGCAGTGACAGCGGCGAGCCGTCCGGCAGGCGGAAGGTGAACTGGTGCTGCAGCTGATCCAGTGCGACCAGGCGCGGACAGAGCGCGTCGGCGCGTTTCTCCAGCCGCTCGGCCGGCGCCTTGACCGCGCGGTCGATGCTCTTTTCCAGCGAATCGGCGCGTGCCTCCAGCGCCGCGGCCTGGCTCTGGTCACCGCTGAGTGCTGCCTTTACCGCACGGGCGGTCACCGTGCTGACGAGCGTCGACACGACGTCGCCGATGTTGTGTTCCATCATCCGGTCCAGGCCGTGCCGGCGCCATTGGCCGCGCCCGATGCCCTGGTCGACCTCGGCCAGCACCTGCTCGCGCTGGGCGGCGAACTGCCGGATGATCCGCGCGCGCTCGGCCTGGCTGTCGGCAAACGTGGCGGCGACCGTGGTCAGTGCGTCGAAACCGATACCCACGCCATCGCGTGCGATGCCCGCCACTTCCGGCAGCAGCGCGCGCACCTGGGCCTCGTACTGGCGCAGCCGCGCGGTATCCGCGGGGTCGACCGCCAACGCGTGGCCATTCACCTGCAGCTGGCCATCGTGCATGAACACCTCTCGGGGTGCGCTATCGGCGCGGGTGAAGAGGATGCCGTCGGTCCGCACGTCCACGTCGTAGTCGGTATTGACCGAGCACGAGGCGTGCAACTGCATGTCGTGCGCAGGGGCGGGTGCCGCGGCGCTGGCGGCGAACAGGGAAAGGGCAAGGGCAAGATGGCGCATGAGCGAGTCCTCCACGCCGGTCGAATGCCAGCGACATCGCCAGCTTCCGTCGATTGAGCTGTCCCTGCATGGGCTGGGAGTCATGCCCTGCCATCGGTCATGCCCGCTGCGGACAGCCGGGCCGGGGCAACCCTGTCAGTACCGTGGCAGCGCCACTCGCCGGCGGCAAAGGTGCCAACAGAAACCGCAAGATGAGGGACGACGCGCGCGGTGGCGGCCGAATGCCAGACCACGGAGAGGGGGGCAGTCATGTCGTTGGGGTGGATCATTGCCAGCACCATTGCCGAGCTGCATCTGTGCTTTTTCTGTTCATGGGGTGATGTTTGCCGCCTGCCGCCTCGGTGACTCGCGCCCATGGAGCCCGGTTCGCTCGGCGATCCCTGGCGGGTGTATCCACGGGCTTCCCGCCACACCCGTCGTCAGCGAAGGCATCGTGATGTACCTGTATCACCACGGCGGCGGCGCCGCGTCGTACGGGTGGTGTGCGATGCCGCTCGCGGCGATGGCACTCCATCCGGTCTGTGTCATCCGCCTGGGCAGCCTGCGGCGGTCTGCGCCGCAGCTGCCATCGGGCATCCTGGGGGTGCGGATAGTCACATGGCGGGTTGTACCGGCTTCGGCTAGGTTGGGATCTGTTCAGACTTGGGGGAGTCATTCATGAAGCACTTTCTTGCCATCGCGCTGTTGGCGGTGTTGATGTTGGGTGCGCCATCGGCTGGGCGTGCGAGAGCGGTGAGCGTGCCGGCGACGGCCTCGTCAGTCTCGGCGGCGGTCGGAACCGTGCACTTCGACGCGAACGCGGCCACCGAGGCCTACCTGGCGCAGCTGACGCCGACGCAGCGGGCGAATTCCAACGCGTATTTCGAGGGCGGTTACTGGCTGGTGCTGTGGGACGCGCTGGTGGCGCTGGGCGTGGCGTGGCTGCTGCTGGGCACGCGGCTGTCGGCGAACATGCGTGATCTCGCCGAGCGGATCACCCGCTGGCGCTGGTTGCAGACGGCGATCTACGCGCTGCAGTACATCGTGCTGACCACGCTGCTGGCGTTGCCGTGGAACGTGTACGAGAACTTCGTTCGCGAACACAAGTACGGGCTCTCCAGCCAGAACCTGGGGCAATGGCTGGGCGACCAGGGCAAGGGCCTGCTGGTCGGACTGATCCTGGGCACGCTCGCGCTGGTGATCATCTACGCGGTGATCCGCAAGGCCACACGCAGCTGGTGGCTGTGGGGCGCCGGGGTGGTCATCGTGTTCATGATGTTCGTGGCCACGATCGCGCCGGTCTACATCGCGCCGCTGTTCAACACCTACAAGTCCTTGCCGGACAGTCCGCTCAAGGTGCAGATCCTGTCCATGGCGCGCGCCAACGGCATCCCCGCCACCGACGTGTACTGGTTCGACGCCTCGCGCCAGAGCAAGCGCATCAGTGCCAACGTCAGCGGCATGTTCGGCACCACCCGGATCAGCCTCAACGACAACTTGCTCAACCGCAGCACGCCGGCGGAGATCAAGGCCGTGCTGGGCCACGAGATGGGCCATTATGTGCTCAACCATGTGTACAAGGGCATCGTGTTCTTCGGCATCATCATCGTGCTGGGCTTTGCCTTCGTGCGCTGGGGTTTCGGCTGGGTCGATCGACGCTGGGGTGCGCGCTGGGGACTGCGCGGCGTGGGCGATGTGGCGGGCCTGCCGTTGATCGCGGCGCTGTTCACCGTTTTCATGTTCCTGATGACCCCGGTCAACAACACGCTGACGCGCACCATGGAAGCGGAAGCGGATGCGTTCGGCCTCAACGCCGCGCGCCAGCCGGACGGCTTCGCCGAGGCCGCGGTGCAGCTGTCCGAATACCGCAAGCTGCATCCGGGACCGGTCGAGGAATTCGTGTTTTTCGATCATCCCAGCGGCTGGAACCGGATCCACCGCGCGATGGTCTGGAAGGCCGAACACATCGACGATGCGGATATCCGCGCCGAGCAAGCCATCGCCCCGGCTGGCGCGCGTTGATACGGTAGGTGGGCGGCTGCAGCCGCTCGCGGCGCGGGGTGCGGGCAGCACCGTTCGTCGACCAGCTGACTTCACGCCAGAGGATCGCACCGATGATCATTGATCGACGCACACTTCCCGGCGTGCTGTTCGCCGCGCTGCTGACGCCTCTGGCCGCCGGCGCCGCGACGCCACCGGCGCACGCCGAGTTCTACCCGTCATCGGACCCGGCGCTGAAGGCGCTGCCGTTCTCCGAGGCGGTACGTGCCGGCGATCTGCTGTTCGTCTCCGGCCAGATCGGTTCGGTGCCGGGCAAGATGGCATTGGTGCCCGGCGGTATCACGGCCGAAGCGGGACGGGCGATCGAGAATGTGCGCAGCGTGCTGCAACGTCACGGCGCCACGCTGCGCGATGTGGTCAAGTGCACGGCGTTCCTGGCGGACATGAAGGACTGGCCGGCCTTCAATGGCGTCTATCGCCAGTACTTCAAGGCGCCGTTCCCGGCCCGCAGCGCCACCGGCGCCACCGGGCTCGCGCTGGGCGCACGGGTCGAGCTGGAGTGCATCGCCTACGCCCCGGTCGCCCCAAGATAGACCAGGGACTGCCGGCGCCCCCGGGCGCGGGTCGTCTGGCGGTGCCCCTGAGCATGGCGAAGGGCGATGGAAGTGCATTAGTCTGATCGTCGATTTCGACAGGAACCCCATCACGATGATCGTCTTTTTCCGAGCGCGGACTGCACCGGTCTGGCGCATGGTCGGCGGATGCGCGCTTGCGCTGACGCTGACCGCCACGGCGACCGCCGGCGCCATGCAGACGGCGGGGTCGCCGCCTTCCTTGCCGCATGTGCAGGTGATTGCCGGTGCCATCGAGGGCAAGCTGGCGCAGGCCCATGGGGTGACGCTGAGCGAATTCCAGGGCATTCCCTATGCGGCACCGCCGGTCGGGCCGCTGCGCTGGAAGCCACCGCAGCCAGTGGCGCACTGGGACGGCACGCGCCTGACCCGGCGCTTCGGGCCGCGTTGCATGCAGCTGCCGCTGTTCAGCGACATGGTGTTCCGCTCCGATGGCATGAGCGAGGACTGCCTGTACCTCAACGTGTGGATCCCGGCGCATGCAGACGGCCGCAAGCTGCCGGTGCTGGTGTATTTCTACGGCGGCGGTTTCGTCGGCGGCGACGGCTCGGAGTTCCGCTACGACGGGGCCAGCCTGGCCTCGCGCGGCATCGTCACGGTGACCGTGAACTATCGCCTGGGCGTGTTCGGCTTCTTCGCACTGCCGGCGCTGGCGCAGGAGTCGCCGCAGCATGCGGCGGGCAACTACGGTCTGCTGGACCAGGTGGCGGCGCTGCGCTGGGTGCGTGCAAATATCGCGTCGTTCGGTGGCGATCCGGCACAGGTGACGATTGCCGGCGAGTCGGCCGGCTCGATCGCGGTGAGTGCGCTGATGACCTCGCCGCTGTCGCGGCATCTGTTCGCGCGGGCGATCGGCGAGAGCGGTGCCCTGATCGCACCGATCGCGCCGTTGCCGCTGGCGAAGATGGAGCGGCAGGGCGAGGCGTTCGCCGCGAAGGCGGGCGCCGGTTCACTGGCCGCGCTGCGCGCGCTGCCGGCCGATGCCTTGTTGCAGGCTACCCGTGGCCAGAACGGTGACGCCGATATCGATCTCGACGGCTGGTTCCTCACCGAACCGCCCGCGGTGACCATGGCGCATGGCGAACAGGCACAGGTGCCGCTGCTGCTGGGCTCCAATTCGCAGGAGGGCCTCTACACCGCGATCCTGAAAGACCGGCCACCGACGCCGTCGAACTACCGTGTTGCGTTGCGCCAGCTGTTCGGCGCGAGGGCGGAGCGGGCGCTGGCGCTGTATCCCGGCGGAAGCGAGGCCGAGGTGAAGCGTTCGGCCACCGCGCTGGCCAGCGCTTTTTTCATCGCCCACACCACCCGGCGCTGGATGGACCTGCAGCATCGCACCGGCCACGCGCCGGTGTACTTCTACTATTTCGATCAGCCACGGCCGGCCAGACGGCACCCCGCGCCGGGCGAGCTGCCCGACGCCGGTGCGGTGCACAGCGGCGAGATCGAGTACGCGCTGGGCAACCTCGACACCAACAGGGTGTATGCGTGGACAGCTGCCGATCGACAGGCGTCCCGGACCATGGAAGGCTATTTCGCCCGCTTCATCCAGAGCGGCAACCCGAATGGTGACGGCCTGCCGCACTGGCCCGCAGTGCAGGCATCCGAGGGTGGTCTGCTGCGCCAGGTGATCGGCGCCGACACCCACACCGAGATCGATCGCGGCGCGGCACGGCAGGCGTTTCTGCAGCAGTACTACGTGACGCATCCGGGCGGCTCCTAGAGCGCCTGCGGATGCGTCCGTGTCCCCGTCTCAGGGCATGGCGGTGGTGCGGAATGTTGGCGGACGACGCGCCCGGGTCGCGTGCTCGAAGCCACTGGCGATGCTGATCAGGGTGGGTTCGCTCCATTTTGTCCCGAAGAAGCTGATGCCCACGGGCAGGCCATGCACGAAGCCCATCGGCATGCTGATGTCGGGGTAGCCGGCAACCGCTGCCTCGCCCGCGCTGCCACCGGGGAAGTGGCTGCCGTTGACCAGGTCGATGGTCCACGCCGGGCCGGTGGTGGGTGCCACCAGCGCGTCCAGATGGTGCGCGGCAAGCGCCGCGTCGATGCCCTCGGGGCCGGCGAGGCGGCGTGCATCGGCACGGGCCTTGCGGTAGACCGGGTCAGTCAGCGGACCACGTGCCTCGGCCTTGATCATCAGTTGCTGGCCGAACCAGGGCAGTTCCTCGGCGGCATGCGCCGTATTGAACCCGATGATGTCGGCGAGCGAATGCACCTTCAGTCCGCTGCGCGTGGCCAGGTAGGCGTTCAGATCGTGCTTGAACTCGTACGAGGTGGCGAGGTTTTCGTCGTCGTCGAACACGTGCAGCTGCGGAATCGTTACCGGGTCGATGATGATTGCGCCGGCTTTGCGCATGGCAGCCAGCGCCTGTTCGA
>JAPHUU010000209.1 GCA_026193555.1 Rhodanobacter sp. | reverse complement strand
GTCCCTACAACGCCTGGATCGACCCGATCCTTGCCGGCGAATGGCAGCAACTTGGCTGGAACAACGTGCAGCAGCTGACCAGGTTCGGCATGCCCGGCGTATTCACCCATGGCGACTTCGACACCTGGAGTCCGGGCTACCTGATGTTCATCGCCGCCATGCACAACGGCATCAGCCGCCTGTACGAGACCTTCGGCAACGGCGGCGCCGACACGCAACAGCGCATCCTGGACCCCGCTGATTACCAGCGCACCTGGTACAAGCCGAATCCGCCGCTGCCTGTAGTCACCTGGTCGCAGCGCGACAACAATAACTACGAACAATCCGGCCTGCTCACCGCGTTGCACTATTTCTCCGACAACGGCCCGCTGTTCCTGAAGAACTTCTACCTCAAGAGCAAACGCTCGATCGAGAAGCCGCAGCAAGCCGGCCCCGCCGCCTACGTGTTTCCGGCCGACGATACCCGCACCGGCTCGCTGGCCCAGCTGCTGCGGATCATGCAGCGCCAGCATGTCGAGATCAGCCGCACCACGGCGTCGGTCACGGTGACCCTGCCGGCGAGAAGGGCCGATGACGACAAGGCCGATGGCAAAGCCGATGACAAGACGAAGCAGCCCACCTCGCGCACTTTCGCCGCCGGCAGCTACGTGGTACGCATGGACCAGCCGTACTCGCGCATCGCCGACACGCTGCTGGACCGCCAGTACTGGTCGCCGAAAGATCCACAGCAGCATCCCTACGACGACACCGCCTGGTCGATGGGCGACCTGTTCGACGTCACGGTGGCGCGGGTCACCGATGACAGCATTCTGAAGGCGTCGATGGCCCCGATCACGAAGCCGGTGACGGTACCGCAGGGTCTGGCCGCGATCGACCTGCCGGCGGCGAAGCTGCCGCGCATCGCCCTGATGCACACCTGGCTGGACACCCAGACCGAGGGCTGGTGGCGGATGGCGCTGGACCAGATGCACGTGAAGTACGACTACATCAGCACCCAGGACGTGGCGAAAACAGGCAACCTGCGGGCGAAGTACGACGTGATCCTGTTCGGCCCGATCGGCGGCGTCAGTTCGCAGCAGATCGTCGACGGCCTGCCGATGTGGGGCAAGCCGATGCCGTGGAAGACCACCCGACTGACCCCGAACATCGGCCGCATCGACGGCACCGACGACATCCGCCCGGGACTGGGTTCCAACGGCGTGGCCAACCTCAAGCGATTCGTCCGCAGTGGCGGCCTGCTGATCACTTCCGAGGACACCGCGAAGTTCGCCATCGACGAAGGCCTGGCGCCGGGCGTGTTCGTCACCCCGACCAGCAAGCTCAGGGTCGTCGGCAGCGTGTTGCAGGCGAAGTTCGTCGATCGCCGCAGCCCGATCTCGGCCAGCTACGGCAGCGACGACCTGGCGCTGTACAGCGCGGCCGGCCAGTCGTTCACCGTGTCGAACCAGACGATCGGCGACAAGGGGCTGCCGACCGCCAAGGACTTCCAGCGCCCGACCGGCCGCGGTGGCCCGCGCGACACCGACACCCCCGAAGGTCGCGCCTCGGCCCAGCCGCCCGCCCTGCCCGACGTGAAGCCGTGGCAGCCGCTGCCGCTGAACACCGAGCAGATGCGCAACAACCCGTGGCTGATCCCGGCCGACCAGCGCCCGCAGGTGATCCTGCGCTTCGCCGATGCCAAGCAGCTGCTGATCGCCGGCCTGCTCGACGGCGGCGACGAGATGGCCGAACGCGCCGCCGTGGTCGATGCACGCTACGGCAAGGGGCACGTGCTGCTGTTTGCCAGCAACCCGATCTGGCGCGGCGAAACGATCGGAAGCTACCCGCTGGTGTTCAATGCGATCGCGCACTACAACCAGCTCGATGCCGCGCCGGCCAGGGCCGACAGCGCCGCGCACTGAAACCCTGTCCCCCGGCCCGGCCAGGGCTGGGGGAAACTGCTCAGGAAATCAGCCTGACTTGGCGGGGAACGCCTCCATCAGCGGTCGGATCAGATCCAGCGGCAGCGGGAACACGATGGTCGATGACTTGCCGTTGTTCGACATGTCCGCCAGCGTCTGCAGGTAGCGCAGCTGCAATGCCTGTGGCTGCTGCGACAGCATCGCGGCGGCATCGCGCAGCTTCTCGGCGGCCTGCATCTCGCCCTCGGCATGGATCACCTTGGCGCGGCGTTCGCGCTCGGCCTCGGCCTGACGGGCGATCGCGCGGATCATCGTTTCGTTGAGGTCGACGTCCTTGATCTCGACATTGGCCACCTTGATGCCCCACGGGTCGGTGGCCTCGTCGAGGATGGATTGCAGCGTGCGGTTGATCGACTCGCGCTGCGACAGGATCTCGTCCAGCTCGTGCTGGCCCAGCACCGAGCGCAGCCGGGTCTGTGCCAGCTGGCTGGTGGCCTGGAGGAAGTTTTCCACCTGCAACACGGATTTGTCGGGTTCCACCACGCGGAAGTACACCACCGCGTTGACCCGCACCGACACGTTGTCGCGCGAGATCACGTCCTGCGGCGGCACATCCATCACGGTGATCCGCAGATCGACCCGCATCATCCGCTGCACCACCGGAATCAGGATCACCAGCCCCGGCCCCTTGGTGCCGGTATAGCGACCCAGCGTCAGCACCACGCCGCGCTGGTATTCCGGCAGCACCTTGACCGATGCGAACAGCAGCATCGCACCGAGTATCACCAACACCCCGACAAATCCGAACATGACCCTCTCCTGTGTTTCGCGATGTAATTTCGCCGAGTTTGCGTTGCGGCACCTCGGTCAGAATGGCTCGTACAGCCGTAACTTTTGCGGCAACGACTCCGGTGGGAGCGGCTTCAGCCGCGATGCTTCTGCGGACCATCGAACGCCGGCATGCAAGCCTGAACCATCGCGGCTGAAGCCGCTCCCGCAAGAACCGGGCTGTGGAAACATGCCATACCCGGCACTCATCACAACGGCACCACCCACAGCCGCATCCCCTGCCGTCGCACGATGCGCACGTGCGCGCCCATCGGCAGCGCGCTGGCGCTGCAAACCCGCCAGCGTTCGCCATGCACCATCGCCCAGGCTTCGCCACCGGCGGCCAGCGGCTCCAGCAGTTCCGCCACCTCCTCCAGCATGGCCCGGTCGCCGCTGAACTGGCGTGACCGCCGCGCGCGCAGCACCAGCGACACGATCAACGCCAGCAGCCCGGCCGCGCACACCGCGATGCCGGCGATGACGCCGAGATTGACGGCGTAGCCCGGCACGCCGGTATTCATCAGCATCACCGATCCCAGCACGAACGCGATCACCCCGCCGATGCCCAGCGCACCGACCGTGGGTGAAACCGCCTCGGCCACCAGCAGGCCGACGCCCAGCGCCATCAGCGCCAGCCCGGCGTAGTTCACCGGCAGCAGCTGCAGTGCGTACAGGCCGACCAACAGGCAGATACCGCCGACGATGCCTGGCAGCAGCACGCCTGGATGCGTTGCCTCCAGGAACAGACCGACGATGCCCGCCAGCAACAGCAGGTAGGCGATGGTCGGGTTGGTGATGATCGCGAGGAATCGCGCGCGCGCATTCGGCGCGTAGTCACGTACTGTCAGACCCCTGAGCTGCAAGGTCACGCTGCGCTCACCCAGCCGGACTTCGCGGCCGTCTGCCTTGGCCAGCAGATCGGCGACGTCGTTGGCCACGAAATCGATCACATGCTGCTGCGCCGCCTCGCTGGCGGTCAGCGTGGCCGCGCCACGCACGGCCTGTTCGGCCCACGCCACATTGCGCCCTCGCAGCTGAGCCAGCGATCGGATGTAGGCGATCGAATCGTTCAATACCTTGTTCGATTCGGCATCGCCATCGTCGGCTGCCGCTGCCGGCGCGAGCGCGCTGCCCGCCGCCGCCGGACGCTCACCGACCTTCGGCAGCGGCAGCGGCATCGGCGTGCGCCCACCCAGACTCACCGGGGTGGCCGCTCCCACGTGGGT
>JAPHUU010000197.1 GCA_026193555.1 Rhodanobacter sp. | reverse complement strand
GAACGGCATGGAGCAGTTCGTCCGCGATGCCCGCATCATCACCCTGTACGAAGGCACCACCGGCATCCAGGCGGCCGACCTGCTGGGCCGCAAGATCCTCCAGCTGCAAGGCGTCGGCCTCAGGCATTTCCTGGAGGAGATCAGTGCGTTCTGCCAGCAGCACGCCCAGGATGCATCGCTGCGCGGCTACATTGCTCCGCTGGCGGTTGCCACGCGCGACTGGAGCGACCTCACCATGGCGCTGGCGCAGCGCGTGCAGGCCAACCCGGAGGAGCTCGGCGCCGCCGCGACCGACTACCTGTATTACTCCGGCTACATCGCCCTGGCCTACATGCTGGCGCGCAGCGTGGTCGCCGCCGAAGCCGGCACGCAATCGGCAGGATTCAAGCAGGCCAAATGTGACACCACCACGTTCTACTTCGCCCGCATCCTGCCCCGCACGCTGATGCACAAGGCGGCGATCGAAGCCGGCGTGGAATCCCTGCCTGCGATCGCCTGATCGCACCGGCTGGCGCTGAAAAAAAAGCCCGGGCATGCCCGGGTTTTTTCGTTTCCTGATGACGGTGCCGGTTCGACGCTGGCGACTCGCGCTCCGATGAGCAGGAAGGCCGGCCTTCGGTAAAGTGCCCCAATAGGTCAATTCCCGGCTGTCAAGGTGCGACGTTTTCCGTCACTTTTCGCGTCAGGTCAAGTGTTCCGTTCCGCGGAAGCTACCCCACTGATGCGCAGATATTGCTGGACCAGTGCGTCATGAACCGCGGCGGCCTGCAGCAGTTCCCTGGCCATGGTGTCCTGCACCAGAGCCAGCGTCACCGTGGGTTTCGCCGGCGGCGAAGCCTTTTTCAGGGTCGAGACAAGCTCGCTGGCGTCTACCGAGTCGGAGTCAAGCAAATAGCTGATGTCGTAGGCATGATCGTTCATGCCTGGGATGAAGCAAGAGCCTTGCCAACAATCGAGGTGCCCACCTCAGCATCGCCCCGGGCCTGGCTGCGATACCCCGTACGGGCACACATACCGCTACCCTAGGCGTAACGCAATGAGGGGCTTGCGCACACGGCAACTGACCGGACCCATTGCCGCGACCGGAACCGGCCACGGCCTCGACGCACCGCCGGAGCCGGCCGACGGTACGCACGCTGCAGACCCGGCCCACCGACAACTCGGGAGATGTCCATGAAATGGTTACTGGCGTTCGTTGCGGGCTTCGTTTCCACCCTGGCGTTTCATCAGGGCCTGCTGCAGCTGCTGCACATGATCGGAGCATTTGCACATCCGGCCTGGAACATGGCCCCGGTGCCGCCACTGGGGGTGCCCGCGGTGCTCTCGCTGGCATTCTGGGGTGGTCTGTGGGGGATCGCGCTATGGGCTCTGATCCGCAACCAACACGGCGGCAAGCGCTGGCTGTGGGGCGCGATCTGGGGCGCACTGCTGCCCAGCATCGTCGCCCTGTTCGTGGTGTTCCCACTCAAGGGCCTGCCGATGGCCGGCGGCTTCGACCCGAAGCTGATCCTCGGCGCGCTGCTGCTCAACGGGGTCTGGGGGCTGGGCGTGGTGGGGTTGATGAAGCTTTACCGACAGGGCTGAGACGGCTGGCTGCACAAGGGCAAGCAGCAGCCCATGCCGGGCTGCCGCTTGCCCGGAGCCTCTCCGCCCCCTCCCCTTTTATCTCGGTACTGGATGGCGGCGGGCGGCCGTCGCGGGCAGCGCTGCGCCCTGACCGGCTAGCGCATCAGCAGGCATGGACAGCTGCGAGCCCACGGCCGACCGGGCCTGATATGAACGACAGGGCTGGCGGGGCTTTCGCCGCTCCGGCACAAGGTGTAGAAACGGCAACGTTGTCCCCCAATCCCAATCCAGCCGACTTGCCATGAGCACCATCCCCCTGCTGATCCGTCTGGCCGAAGACGATGATGATTTCATCCTTGGCCTGGTAACCCGTTTCGTCGATTTCACCCTGCCACCGTGGCGGCGTCGACACGAATGCATCGAGGGGATCCGCCAGGACCTGCTCAAGCACCTGGAAGACCAGCCGGCCAACAGCTACCTGTTCGTGGCCGAGGATGAAAACGGCGACCGGGCCGGCTTCATCCATCTGCAACGCACCACGGATTTCTTCACCGGCCGCAGCAACTGCCATGTATCCGATCTCGCTGTGCTGCCGCAGCACGAGGGCAAGGGCATCGGCAAGGCGTTGCTGGCGCATGCCGAGGACTGGGCGCGCGAGCATCACTGCCAGCTGGTGACGCTGGCGGTATTCCCCGGCAATGAGCGCGCGCGCGCGGTGTACGAGGCGTGCGGCTACAGCACGGATCTGTTGCGCCTGGCCAAGCCGGTGCGCTGACGACGCAGTCCTGCCTTTCGGGCTGGCTCAGTGCGCCGCGGCACGTGCGTCGCGGCCGCGCAACCGGGAATACAGCACCGGCATCACCAGCAGCACCAGCGGCAGCTGCAGCAGCATGCCGGAGATGATCGCCACCGCCAGCGGCTGCTGCATCTGCGAACCCTGACCGAGCGCCAGCGCCAGCGGCAGCAAGGTCAGGATCGCGGCCAGAGTCGACATCAGGATCGGCCGCGTGCGGTGCTTGCCGGCTTCGTGCAGCGCGCCCTGCAGGGCCAGCTCGGCCTCCGCATCCTGCAGCTCGGAAAAGTAAAAGATCGCCACCTCGGTGACGATGCCCACAATCATCGTCATGCCCATCATCGAGGAGATGTTCAACTCGATACCGGTCAGCCACAGGCCGATGAATACGGCCGGCAGCGCCAGCAGCGGCATCGCCAGGATCGCCAGCGCGATGCGGAAACTCTCGTAAAGGAACAACAGCAAGGTGAATACCAGCGCGATCGCCGCCAGCATCACGATGGTCAGCCCGCGGAACGCCTGCTGCTGCTGCCGATACAGGCCGCCGAGCTGGTAGAACATGCCTTTCGGCAACATGCCCGGTCTGGCCAGCACCTGCTTCACGTCGGCAATCCCCGAACCCATGCTGCGCCCGCTGATGCGACCGGTCACCGCGACCATCTGCTTGAGGTTGTCGCGGGTGATTTCCGGCTGGCCCTGCACTTCGCGCAGGGTCGCCACCTGCGACAGCGGCAGCAGATGGCCGTCGGCGGCACGAATCGGCAACGCAGCCACCTGTTCCAGCCGCTGATGCATGCCCAGCGGCAGTCGCACGCGCACTCCCACCACCTTGCTCGCCTCGGGCAATTGCGCCACCACGGTGCCGTCGATCGCCGCCGCCACCTGGTCGGTGATGCTGACCGGATCGAGCCCCTGCAGCGCCGCCCTGGCCGGATCGACCTGCACGGTCAGCGCATCGCCGGCGGGGTTGATGCCGTCGCGCACGCCGACTACGCCGTTGATCTTGCCGATTGCCGCGGCCACTCGGGTGGCAGTCGCGTCGAGTTGTTGCGGATTGTCGCTGTACAGCTGGATCTCGATCGGCTGCGGCACCGCCACCAGGTCGCCGATCAGGTCTTCCATCAGCTGCGACAGCTCGATGTCCAGCCCCGGCACCTTCTTTTCGACCTCGGTGCGGACCTGCGTCATCACCTCCTCGGTCGAGGGACGCGAGCCATTCTTCAGGCGCACGAAGAAATCGCCCTGGTTCGCCTCGGTCAGCCCGCCGCCCAGCTGCAGGCCGGTGCGCCGCGAATAGGTGTCCACATAGGGGTTGGCGCGGATGATCACCTCCACCTGGCGCAGCAGGCGGTCGGTCTCCTCCAGCGAGGTGCCCGGCGCGGAGAGGTAGTCGAGGATGAAGCCACCCTCGTCCATGTTCGGCATGAAGCCGGTGCCGACCCGGCTGTAGGCGAAGCCGCCGACCAGCAGCAGCGGCACGACCAGCAGCAGTACCAGCAGCGGGCGCTTCAGCCAGCGCGCCAGCAGGTTGTGATAGCCGTCCATCATCCGCGTGGTGAAGCGCGATGGCGGATGCTCGACCAGGTGCCGCCGGTCCATGAAACGCTCGGCCAGCAGCGGCACCGCGATCCAGGTCAGCAGATACGAAATGATCAGCGCGCTGGCCATGGTCAGCGACAGCGCCTTGAAGAACGCGCCGGTGACCCCGGACAGGAACGCCAG
>JAPHUU010000357.1 GCA_026193555.1 Rhodanobacter sp. | reverse complement strand
TGCCAGCCTTGGCGCTGGCCTAACTTGAGGTGGCAGCATGGCAAAGATACTTGCGGTAGATGATTCGGCTTCCATGCGCGGGATGGTGGCTTTCACGCTGCGCGGTGCCGGGCACGAAGTAGCCGAGGCCGAAAACGGCCAACTGGCATTGGACGTGGCGCGCGGAGGAACCTTCGATCTGGTACTGGCCGACGTGAACATGCCGGTGATGGACGGTATCGCCATGGTGCGCGAGCTGCGTACGCTGGAAGGTTACAAGGGTGTGCCGATCCTGATGCTGACCACCGAGTCGCATGTCGAGAGAAAAATGGAAGGCAAGGCGGCCGGTGCCACCGGCTGGCTGGTCAAGCCGTTTGATCCGGAGCAGCTGCTGGCCACAGTCAAGCGCGTGCTGGGCTGAGGTCGATCATGAGCGTGGTCGACCTGTCTCAATTCCACCAGACCTTTTTCGATGAGAGTCGCGAAGGACTCGACGCGATGGAGGCGGCCCTGCTCGCGCTGGATGGCGGTGCGAGTGATACCGAGCTGGTGCACACGATCTTTCGCGCGGCCCACTCGATCAAGGGCGGCGCCGCTACGTTCGGCTTCACCGACGTGGCGGCGTTCACCCACGTTGCGGAGTCGCTGCTCGATGAAGTGCGCAGCGAGCGCCGGTCGGTGGACGCGGAGCTGATCGAGCTGCTGCTGCGCTCGGTCGATTGCCTGCGCATCATGCTGGACCGCTCACGCACCGGGCAACCGGTGGCGGATGCCGGGAGTGAAAGCCTGCGCGGCGAGCTGGAGCGTCTGGTCAGCGGCGAAGCTGTTCCGGGCACAGCCGCCAAGGCGACGGCGGCCACCACGGTCAGCGGCTGGGAAATCGTGTTTACCGCGCTGCCGCACCTGCTGCAGACCGGCAACGACCCGCTGCGGCTGTTCCGCGAGCTGCAGCAACTGGGCCGGCTTGAAGTGGTGCGCGCCTTCATCGTGGATGGCGCGCCGAAGCGGCTGGCCGATGTCGATCCGACCATGTGCTACATGGGCTGGGCTTTGCACTTGCATGGCAACGTGTCGCGTGGCGATGTCGATGCGGTGTTCGACTGGCTCGATGGTGACTGTGAGCTGGCGATCAACCCGCTGACCGAAGCGGCTGGCCCGACCGGCGTCGTACCAGTGGCCGAACCGGACCGGCCTCCGGCCACTGCGCCCGCTCATCTGCAGAGGAGGCCTGCCGCCGGCGTGGCCGCAAAGCAAGCGAGCGAATCCTCGGTTGCGACGGGTGAGGGTGGCTCGATCCGGGTGGATATCGACAAGATCGATGCGTTGATCAACATGATGGGCGAGTTGGTCATCACCCAGTCGATGCTGGGCGAGATCGGCGAGCACTTCGAGCTGTCGCAACTGGCCCGTCTGCGCGAGGGGCTGACGCAGCTTGAGCGCAATACGCGCGAGCTGCAGGAAAGCGTCATGGGGATCCGCATGTTGCCGATCGGGTCGGTGTTCAACCGGTTTCCCCGGCTGGTGCACGACCTGGAACGCAAACTCGACAAACGGGTCAAGCTGGAGCTGCACGGGGAACACACCGAGCTGGACAAGACCGTGCTGGAGAAGATCGGCGATCCGCTCGTGCACCTGGTGCGCAATGCGATCGACCATGGACTGGAGACGCCCGCGCAGCGTCGGGCCGCCGGCAAGTCGGAAACCGGCACGCTCAAGCTCAACGCCTACCATGAGGGCGGCAACATCGTGGTGCAGATCAGTGACGACGGCGCCGGCCTGAATCGCGACGCGATCTTCGCCAAGGCGCTGCAACGGGGGCTGGTGGAAGCCGGGCAGGAGCTCAGCGACGCCGAGGTCGCCGAGCTGATCTTCCAGCCCGGGTTTTCCACCGCCACTGAGGCCACCGATCTTTCCGGTCGTGGCGTCGGCATGGATGTCGTGCGGCGCAACGTGAGGGACCTTGGCGGCAGCGTGGGCGTGCACAGCGAGAGTGGCAAGGGCAGCACCTTCACGATCGCATTGCCGCTGACTCTGGCGATCATCGACGGACTGGTCACGACGGTGGGCAAGGAGCGCTACATCGTGCCGCTGACCTCGATCATCGAGTCGCTGCGTCTGCGCGCGGAGCTGGTGCGCAAGATCGCTGGCGGCGGTGAGGTATTCCTCTTTCGCGATGCGTATCTTCCGGTCATCCGATTGCACGAGGCTTTCGCCTGCGCTGAATGCGTCACCGACATCGGTTCGGGCATCGTGGTGGTGGTTGAGGAAGATGGCCGACGTGTCGGACTTCTGGTCGACGATCTGCTCGGCCAGCAGCAGGCCGTGATCAAGTCGCTTGAAGCCCACTACCGCCAGGTGCGGGGTATTTCCGGTGCCACCATTCTGAGCGACGGATCGGTGGCGCTGATCATCGACGTCGGCGGAGTGGCACGGCTGGGCCAGCACAGCAAGGCGGCCTGATCGCGCGTGTGCGTCGCCTCTTTCCGGGAGGGCCCGGCTGGGGCAAGCGCCGTCGGAGTACGTGTCCGTGCTGTTGGAAACGTTGGATTGCAGTATCTGCCGCTACTTGACGGATCACTCAAGTTTCCGACTGCATGGCCGACATTTTTACTGAAGCCGGGTGCTTGCGAGCCTCCCTCAACAGGAATCAGGACATGAACGACATGAATCAAGGCGCCGTACCGCATTTGCAGCAATTGACCTTTGCCCTGGCTGAAGAAGAGTACGGCGTGGACATCCTCGCCGTTCGCGAGATCCGGGGCTGGACGCGAGTCACCCGTATCCCGCAGACGCCCGACCATGTGCTCGGCGTGCTGAATCTGCGCGGTGCGATCGTGCCGATCATGGATCTTCGCCTGCGCTTCGGCCTTGAACGCGAAGCCTACGACGACAGCACAGTGACGATCATCGTCGCGGTTGCCGACCGGCTGTTCGGCATCGTGGTGGACGCGGTTTCCGACGTCGCCGACATCGATCCGGCCGCCATCAAGCCGGTGCCTGACATGGGTGCCGTGGTGGACACCCGTTACCTGAAAGGCATCGCCACCCACCTCGATCGCATGTTGATGCTGCTGGACGTGGAGATGCTGATGCGTCCTGAGGACGTCGAGACACTGGATGCCGTCATGTCAAACCTGCAGCAAGTTGAAGCCGCCTGACCCGGAAATAAAGATGAAGATGAAGACTTTCAAACTGCGACTCTCCCGCTTGACCTCGTTGAGCGTTAAGGGGCGTCTGATCGGGGTGCTCGGCTTGCTGTTCGTGATGCTCATCGTCGGCGCCTGGATGGGTCTGGGCGGCATGGCCGAGGGCAACGAGAGTACGCGCCGTCTCTATCAGGACGAACTGATCCCGTTGGCAAACCTCAACGTGGTGGGGCGCAACTCGCTGCTCGATTTCATCTCGCTGAGCGAGGCGGTGTTCCACAAGGACGACAAGTCCGTCGTCCAGCAGAAGCTGGACGATATCGAGAAGACGCATGTGCGGGATACGGCGCTGCTGAAGGTGATTGACGCGGCGAATCTGTCCCCTCCGATGCGCAAGCAGCTGAAGGCATTCGAGAGTGCCCGTGCCGACATGAAGTCGTCGGTGGCCGATGTCACCGATGCGCTGAAGCAGAACGGCGACGGGATGGCCGACATGCTGTATTCGGAAGTGTTGCCGAACGTGTCGATCATGGATTCGGAGATGGACAAGCTGATCTCGCTGCGTATCCAGGAAAGTGGGCAGGTCTACGATCAGGACACCACCACCTACAAGCGCACGAGCCTGATGACGTTCGGTGCGCTGGGCGCCGGCATGCCGCTGGCCGCGCTGCTGGCGTTCCTCCTGATTCGCTCGATCGTCGGCACGCTCAACCGGGCGGTGCGTGTGGCCAACGCCATCTCCCAGGGGCAGCTCGGGCACAACATCATGACCCGCCGGAAGGATGAGCTGGGCCGGTTGCTGGAAGCGTTCAAGACGATGGACGAGCGGCTCACGCTCACCGTGGGCGAGGTGCGACGTGGCTCCGATTCGGTGGGCACGGCCGCCCAGCAGATGGCGCAGGGCAACGACGATCTCAGCCAGCGTACCCAGGAACAGGCCTCCAGCCTTGAGGAGACCGCGGCCTCGATGGAGCAGATGACCTCGACCGTCAAGCAGAATGCCGAGAATGCCAGCCATGCCAACCAGCTGGCGCGCGGTGCACGCGAACAGGCCGAACGTGGCGGTGAGGTAGCCGGTCGTGCGATCGTCGCGATGACCGAGATCAACGCCTCCAGCCGCAAGATCGCCGATATCGTGGGTTTGATCCAGGAGATCGCGTTCCAGACCAATCTGCTGGCGCTGAATGCCGCCGTGGAGGCGGCGCGTGCCGGCGAGCAGGGCCGCGGTTTCGCGGTGGTCGCCACCGAGGTGCGCAGCCTGGCCCAGCGTAGTGCCGGCGCCGCCAAGGAAATCAAGGGCCTGATCGAGGACAGCGCAGAGAAGGTCCGCGGCGGCTCCGAGCTGGTCAATCAGTCGGGCAAGGCGCTGGCCGAAATCGTTGACAGCGTGAAGAAGGTCACCGATATCGTGGCCGAGATAGCGGCGGCGAGTCAGGAGCAGTCGGCCGGCATCGACCAGGTCAACCACGCCGTGATGCAGATGGACGAGATGACTCAGCAGAATGCCGCGCTGGTGGAGGAGGCTGCTGCGGCGGCACGGGCGATGCACGAGCAGGCTGGCGAGTTGACACGTCAGGTCGGCTTCTTCCGGATCGGTCAGGTTGAAGATGCCGGCGGCGATGCGGGCGCCGAGTCGGCCCGTTCGCATCCGGTGGCGGCCGAGGCCGAGGCCGTGTTTGCCGCGGTGCGCAAGGCTTCGCCGAAGCCAGAGCCGACGAAGCCAGAGCCAGCGCCAGCGAACGAGAGGCGCTCGGCGAAGCTCAGCACGGAAAACAGCGCTGGCGCCTGGAAGGAGTTCTGAGTGAGCGCCGTGCTTGGCCAGCCCAATGACAGTGCGCCGCCAGCGGGGGTCAGCGGGCCGGCACTGGGCCATGCGGAATTCCAGTTTCTGCGTGGCTTTGTGTTGCAGCAGTGCGGCATTTCCCTGAGTGAGCAGAAGCAACAGCTGGTGCAGGGACGCCTGCAGCGGCGACTGCGTGCGCTGGGCCTGAAGGATTTCGAAAGTTACTGCGAATTGCTGCGAAGCGATCCGCACGGCGAGCTGGGCGAGTTGGCCAGCGCAATCAGCACCAACGTCACCTCGTTTTTCCGTGAGGCGCATCATTACGATCTGCTGGTCGACGAGTTGCTGCCGCGCTGGCTGGACGAGAAGCGTCGCGCCGGTGGCCGCCTGCGGATATGGTCGGCCGGGTGCTCGACTGGCGAGGAACCGTACGCGCTGGCGATGGTGCTGGCCGAAGCGCTGGAGCGGTGCACCACCACATTGGATGCGAAGATACTGGCCACCGACTTGTCACCGCAGGCATTGGATAGTGCCCGCGAGGGTGTGTACTCGCTGGATCGCATGGCCGGCATCAGCGCGGAGCGTTGTCGCCGCTGGATGTTGCGTGGCAGCGGAGAGTATGAAGGTCTGGCCAGTGTGCACCCGCGGCTGCGTGAACTGGTCACGATCCAGCCGCTCAACCTGTTGCACGAATGGCCGATGAAGGGACCCTTCGACGCGATCTTCTGCCGCAATGTGGTGATCTATTTCGATCAGCCGACCAAGCAACGTCTGTTTCGCCGTTACGCTGAACTGTTACCCGCCGGCGGCT
>JAPHUU010000236.1 GCA_026193555.1 Rhodanobacter sp. | reverse complement strand
TCGGCAACGATGGCACGGTTTCGGCGACCACCAATGGCTCGGCGACCGCCGTCCAGGTGGGCGCGCTGCAGCTGGCCAACTTCGTCAATCCTTCCGGCCTGCAGGCACAGGGCGACAACCTCTTTGTGGAGACCGCATCCAGCGGCTCGCCGCAGACCGGTCAGCCGGGTCTGAACGGGTTGGGTCGTCTGCAACAGGGTTCGCTCGAATCGTCCAATGTCAACGTGGTGGGCGAGATGGTGGACATGATCGAAACCCAGCGCACCTATGAAATGAATTCCAAGGCGATCACTACCGCCGACCAGATGCTGCAAAAACTGACGACCAACATGTGAGCAAGGTGATGGCCTCGATCAACTCCCTCCTGCGCGGGTTCACGGCAATCGGCTGGCTGCTGCTGGCGGGTTGTGCTGCGCACTCGGTACGCAACGACGCGCCGTGGGCTGCCACCGCTCCGGTTGAAGCCGAGCAGGCGCCACCGGCGGATGGTTCGATCTACCACGACGCGCAGAACATGGAATTGTTCACCGACGCGCATGCGCACCGGGCGGGTGACATCCTCACCATCGTGCTGCAGGAAAGCACCCAGGCCAGCAAGAAGGCCACCACCAGCACCAGCAAGAACGACAGTGTGGCGCTTGCCGCTCCGACCATCTTCGGGCAGGCGGTCACGCTGAACGGCAAGGCCGCAAGCGTGGGCTTGAAT
This sequence comes from Rhodanobacter sp., assembly GCA_026193555.1. Lineage (GTDB taxonomy): Bacteria > Pseudomonadota > Gammaproteobacteria > Xanthomonadales > Rhodanobacteraceae > Rhodanobacter. The sequence goes on along the minus strand of JAPHUU010000236.1, from coordinate 1,765 downwards.
GGCAAGAACGCCTTCGATGGCGCTGGCTCGAGCACCCAGAGCAATCAGCTGACCGGCCAGATCACCGTCACCGTGGCCAAGCGGCTGGCCAACGGCAACCTGTTCGTTCGCGGCGAGAAGTGGTTGACCATCAACCAGGGGCAGGAGCTGGTGCGCATTTCGGGCATCGTCCGGCCGCAGGACATCGCGCAGGACAACAGCGTGCCATCCACCCGCGTGGCCGACGCTCACATCGCCTACACCGGACGCGGCTCGCTCGCCGATGCGAACACGCAGGGCTGGCTGTCGCGCTTCTTCAATTCCAAGTGGATGCCGTTCTGATGAATACGCGTCGAGTGATCGGGCCTTCGCATCCGCAGGTATCCGCTGCCCCGGTGAAACGTTGTCCGGAAGCCGGGAAGCCTGCGCCAATGCGGACCACCGATGCCGGCGAGAACGAGCCATCCGCCGGGGCACTGCGTCGCGCCGCAATCCGCGAGGTGCTGGCGCGCTGGCACCTGGCGGGTATGGGCATGCTGGCCTGCATGTTGCTGGCGGTGGCGTCACCGGTGCGTGCCGACCGGATCCAGGATCTGGTTTCGGTCGGCGGCGTGCGCAGCAACCAGCTGATCGGCTACGGCCTGGTGGTGGGCCTGGACGGCAGCGGCGACCAGACCACGCAGTCACCGTTCACCACCCAAAGTCTGGAAAACATGTTGCAGCAGCTCGGCATCACGGTGCCGGCCAGTGCCCGTCCGCAGCTGAAGAATGCCGCTGCGGTTATCGTTACTGCCAATCTGCCACCGTTCGCCAAGCCGGGGCAGAACATCGACGTCACGGTGGCCTCGATCGGCAATGCCAAGACGCTGCGTGGTGGCCAGTTGCTGATGACGCCACTGCGTGGTGGCGACGGCAACGTGTACGCGATAGCGCAAGGCAGCGTGGTGATCGGCGGCGCCAGCGCGCAGGGCAAGAGCGGTTCCAGCGTGCAGGTGAACATCAATGACAGCGGCCGCATTCCCGGCGGCGCCTCGGTCGAGCGCAGCGTCCCCTCGTCGTTCGACAAGGCCGGCGACCTGATGCTCAACCTCAACACCGCAGACTTCACCACCGCCGCGCGCATCGCCCAGGCAGTCAACAAGGCCTACGGCGCCGGCACGGCGACCGCGGTCGACGGCGGCACGGTTTCCGTGCGTGCGCCGCAGGATCCGTCGCAGAAGGTCGCCTGGCTCGGCGCGATCCAGAACCTCGATGTCACGCCCGGCAGCCCGCCGGCGCGCGTGGTGGTCAATTCGCGCACCGGCACGGTGGTGATCGGCTCCGACGTGAGGGTCAGCGCCGCCGCGGTCGCGCACGGCTCGATCCAGGTCACCATCAGCGAACAGCCGCAGGTCAGCCAGCCGGGGGCGTTCAGCCAGGGTCAGACCGCGGTGGTCCAGAGCAGCAATGTGCAGATCAGCGAGAGCGGTGGGCACATGTTCAAGTTCGATCCGGGCGTGAGCCTGGACACGATCGTGCGTGCGGTCAACCAGGTTGGCGCTGCGCCGAGTGACCTGATTTCGATCCTGCAGGCGCTCAAGCAGGCTGGCGCCCTGCACGCCGAGTTGGTGGTGATCTGATGGCGATCAGCGTCAACCCTGCGATTCAGAGCCTGGGCACCTGGACCGACCTGTCCGGGTTCAGTGCACTGCGCCAGCAGGCGCAGACTGACAGCAAGGCCGCCTTGCCGATCGTTGCCAAGCAGTTCGAGTCGATCTTTACCCAGATGGTGCTCAAGTCGATGCGC
>JAPHUU010000010.1 GCA_026193555.1 Rhodanobacter sp. | reverse complement strand
ATAGTGCCGTTCGCCGACGATGCCCGGCGTGGCCATCTTGGAGCTCGACTGCAACGGATCGATCGCCGGATACAGGCCTTCGCTCGCCTGCGCGCGCGACAGCACGATCGAGGCGGAAAGATGCGAAAACGCATGCACCGCGGCCGGATCGGTGAAATCGTCGGCCGGCACGTACACCGCCTGGATCGAGGTGATCGCTCCGCTATCGGTATTGGCGATGCGCTCCTCCAGGCCCGCCAGCTCGGTGGCCATCGTTGGCTGGTAGCCCAGCCGTGACGGCATCTGGCCCATCAGGCCGGAAACCTCCATGCCGGCCTGGATGAAGCGGAAGATGTTGTCGATCAGCAAAAGTACGTCACGGTGCTCGTCGTCGCGGAAGTACTCGGCCATGGTCAGCGCCACATGCCCGACCCGGAAGCGGCTGCCCGGGGGCTCGTTCATCTGGCCGAACACCATCACCATGTTGGGCAGCACGCCCGCCTGCTTCATGTCCCGGTAAAGCTCCTCGCCCTCCCGACAGCGCTCGCCGATGCCGCAGAAGATGCTGACCCCCTCGTGGTGTCCGATCATGTTGTGGATCATTTCGGTGAGCAGCACGGTCTTGCCCACGCCCGCCCCGCCGAACAGTCCGGCCTTGCCGCCACGTTCCAGCGGCAGCAGCACATCGATCACCTTGATCCCGGTTTCGAAGATTTCCGATCGGGTGGAGCGTCGCGCCAGCGCCGGCGGTGTGCGGTGTACCGAGCGCCAATGGACGTCCGTCAGGACCGGCCCCCGGTCGATGGTCTTGCCGAACACGTCGAACATCCGCGAAAGCACGGTGTGCCCCACCGGTGCCGCGAGTGGGCTGCCGGTGTATTCCACGGCCATGCCGCGCGCCAGGCCCTGGGTCGACGTCAAGGCGATGCCGCGCACGTGACGGGCATCCCGCTGGGCCTGCACTTCGATGATGATCTGTCCCTGCGGCCCTGCACGGAGTACCGAATGAATCGGCGGCAAGGAGCCATCGAACCTCACGTCCACCACACTGCCGCGCACTGCCACCACGGTGCCGTGATTCACGCCGTCGTGGCCGTCGCTCATGGCTGCCGCTGCCCGGTCGCGAGCCCGGCGTCGGCGCTCCACTTCCAATGGCGGATTTCCGGCAGGTCCTGGCCATGTTTCTCGATGTATTGCCGGTGTTCGATCAGCTTGTCCCTGAGTTGCTGTTTCAGGTAGACGCCCCGGTCGCCGGTCTGCGGCAGGCGATCAATCGTGTCCATCACCAGGTGGAAACGGTCCAGGTCGTTGAGCACGGTCATGTCGAAGGGCGTGGTGATGGTGCCTTCCTCCTTGTAGCCGCGGACGTGGAGGTTGTCGTGGTTGGTCCGTCGGTAAGTCAACCGATGGATCAACCACGGGTAGCCATGGAAGGCGAAGATGATCGGCCTGTCCTTCGTGAAAATCTCGTCAAATTCGACATCGTCCAAACCGTGAGGGTGCTCCGACCTGGGTTGCAGCTTCATCAGGTCGACGACGTTGACCACCCGGATCCGCAACTCGGGCAGGTGCTGGCGCATGAGCGTGACCGCGGCAAGGGTCTCCAGCGTCGGCACGTCGCCGCAGCACGCCATGACCACGTCCGGTGCCATGCCCTGGTCGTTGCTGGCCCATTGCCAGATGCCGATGCCCTGGGTGCAGTGCTTGATCGCGGCATCCATCGCCAGCCATTGCGGCGCCGGATGCTTGCCCGCGACCACCACGTTGGCGTAGTGCCGACTGCGCAGGCAGTGGTCCATTACCGACAACAGGCAATTGGCATCCGGTGGCAGGTAAACCCGCACGACATCGGCTTTCTTGTTGACGACGTGGTCGATGAAGCCCGGATCCTGATGGGTGAAGCCGTTGTGGTCCTGGCGCCAGACGTGCGAAGCGAGCAGGTAGTTCAATGACGCGATCTTGCGCCGCCACGGCAGTTCCAGGGTCACCTTCAGCCACTTGGCGTGCTGGTTGAACATCGAGTCGATGATGTGGATGAACGCCTCGTAGCAGTTGAACAGCCCATGCCGTCCGGTGAGCAGGTAACCCTCGAGCCAGCCCTCGCACTGGTGCTCGCTGAGCATTTCCATCACGCGACCGGAAGGGGCAAGGTATTCATCGTTCGGTGCCGTGGCAGCGTCCCATTGGCGGTCGGTCACCTGGAACAGGGCTTCCAGCCCATTGGAGATCGTCTCGTCGGGACCGAAGACGCGGAAGTTGCGTTGCTCCTCGTTGAGTTTCGCCACGTCGCGCAGGAACGGCGCGAGCACGCGGGTATCGCCGACGCCGCGTACCCCATGGGCGGGCACGTCGGCCGCATAGTCGCGGAAATCCGGCATTCGCAGGTCGCGCAGCAGGATGCCGCCGTTGGCGTGCGGATTGGCCCCCATGCGCCGCTGGCCGGTCGGCGCCAGTTCAGCCAGTTCAGGCCGCAGCCGGCCGTGCTCGTCGAACAGCTCCTCGGGCCGATAGCTGCGCAGCCAGTCCTCGATCAGTTGCAGGTGCTCGGGGTGGGTCTCCGGATCCGACAGCGGCACCTGGTGCGCGCGGAAGGTGCCTTCGACCGGCTTGCCGTCGACGACCTTGGGCCCGGTCCAGCCCTTGGGTGACACCAGCACGATCATCGGCCAGCGCGGTCGCGTGGCGTCGCCATGTTCGCGGGCGTGGTGCTGGATCCGGCGGATTTCCTCGGTGACCGTATCCAGCGCGGTCGCCATCGCCTGGTGCATCAGCGCGGGGTCGTGACCCTCGACGAAATGCGGTGCCCAGCCGTAACCGCGGAGCAGCTGCTCCAGTTCCTCGCGGCTGATGCGGGCCAGCACGGTGGGGTTGGCGATCTTGTAGCCGTTCAGATGCAGGATCGGCAGCACCGCGCCGTCGGTCGCCGGATCGAGAAACTTGTTGGAGTGCCAGGCGGTGGCCAGCGGGCCGGTTTCCGCCTCGCCGTCACCGACCACACAGGCCACGATCAGCTCGGGGTTGTCGAATACCGCGCCGAACGAATGGCTGAGCGAATAGCCGAGCTCGCCACCTTCGTGGATCGAGCCCGGACATTCGGGCGAGGCGTGGCTGGGAATGCCGCCGGGAAAGGAGAACTGCAGGAACAGCTTCTGCAGCCCGGCCTCATCCTGGCTGATATCGGGATAGATCTCGCTGTAGCTGCCTTCCAGGTAGGTGTTGCCGACCACCGCCGGCCCGCCGTGACCGGGGCCGGAGACATAGATCATGTCCAGGTCATATTTCTTGATGATCCGGTTCAGGTGCACGTAGATGAAGTTCTGCCCCGGCGTGGTGCCCCAGTGCCCCAGCAACATGTGCTTGATGTCGCCCAGTGCCAGCGGTCGCCGCAGCAGCGGGTTGTCGTAAAGGTAGATCTGGCCGACCGACAGGTAGTTGGCCGCACGCCAGTAGGCATCCATCCGCTGCAGCAGGTCGGCGGTGAGGGTGTCGTTCTTCATGGATGCATCCTCCGTGTGGCGCGATGCCAGAACACCTGACCTTGCCACTCAGTCGTTGCGGACCCCCCGCTTGCCCAGTGGCCGATCCGCCATCGGGATGTTCATGGCGTCGCTCGCGACGTCGGGTACAGCACGTTGATGGTGTGGGTGGCGATCATCGACTCCTCGTCGGTGGCGATCACGCGCACCTGCACGCGACTGTCCGGTGTGCTGATCAGTGCGGCATTGGCGGCATTGGCGTCGTCGTCGCAGGTGATGCCCAGCCAGGCCAGCCGGGCGCATACCGCGGCGCGGATTGGCGCCGCGCGCTCGCCGATGCCGGCGGAGAACACCAGCCCGTCGACACCGCCGAGGCTGGAGGTCAGCGCGCCGACCTCCCGCGCGATACGGAACACGAACAGATCGATCGCCTCCTGCGCGTGCACGTCGCTGCTGGCCAGCAGGGTGCGCATGTCGTTGCTGATGCCGGATACGCCGAGCAGGCCGCTGTCGTGGTACAGCATGTGTTCCACCGCGGCCACGCTGAGACCATGCACCTGCTGCAGGTACAGCAAGGCGCCGGGATCGAGGTTGCCGCAGCGGGTACCCATCACCAGGCCATCCAGCGCGGTGAAGCCCATCGTGGTGTCGACGCTGCGACCGTCATGCATCGCGCACAGGCTGGCGCCATTGCCCAGGTGCGCCGCGATGACCCGGCCGGAGGCCAGCGTGGGTGCCTGCTCACGCAGGCGCCCAGCGAGGTATTCGTAGGACAGCCCGTGGAAACCATAGCGGCGCACGCCTTCGTCGGTGAACCGGCGGGGCAGGGCCAGCCGCGTCACGGTGGGTGCCATGCCGTGATGGAAGGCGGTGTCGAAACAGGCGACCTGGGGCAGCCCGGGACGCAGGTGCGTGATTGCCCGCACGGCGGCGAGATTGTGCGGCTGGTGCAGCGGCGCCAGCGGGGACAGCCTGGCCAGCTCGACGACGAGCGCGGGATCCAGGCGCACCGGCCGGTAATAGGCATTGCCGCCGTGGACAATGCGATGACCGACCGCCACCAGTGATTCGACGCCGAGGTGGCCGGTGATCCAGTCCAGCAGCGGTGTCAGCAGGGCGGCATGATCCAGTGCCGAACCGCTCGGCCAGCGCTGCTCGGTCAGGGTCGCGCCGTCGGCGTCCCTGACGACGAAGTGCGGCGCATTACCGATGTCCTCGATCTGGCCGTGCGACAGTCGCCGCGGCCGCGTGCCCGGTTCCATCTCGTGCAGCGCGAACTTGATGCTGGACGAGCCGGCATTGAGCGTGAGGATGGCTTGCGGCATCGCTCAGGCCTCTGCCGGCACCGGCAACGGCTTGCCGGCTCGCGAGCGCGCCACCAGCACTGCCACCGCGCAGGAGGCGATGCGGGTGCGCGATGAATCGGCGCGACTGGTCAGGATGATCGGCACCCGCGCCCCCATCACGATGCCAGCCGCATCGGCACCGGCGAGAAAGGTCAGCTGCTTGGCCAGCATGTTGCCCGATTCCAGATCGGGCACCACCAGGATGTCGGCCTGGCCGGCTACCTTCGAGACGATGCCCTTCTCGCGCGCCGCTTCCGGGCTCACCGCGTTGTCGAATGCCAGCGGGCCATCGACGATGCCACCGGTGATCTGGCCGCGTTCGGCCATCTTGCACAACGCGGCGGCGTCCACGGTCGAAGGGATCGCCGGGTTCACCGTCTCCACTGCGGACAGCACGGCAACGCGCGGCGTGGCCAGCCCGATCACGTGAGCCAGGTCGATCGCGTTCTGGATGATGTCGCGCTTCTCGGCCAGGGTCGGCGCGATGTTGATCGCGGCGTCGGTGACCAGCAGCGGCCGCGCGTAGCCGGGTACGTCCATCAGGTAGACATGGCTGAGCCGACGCTCGGTGCGCAGCCCGGTCTCGACCGCGACCACGGCGTGCATCAGTTCGTCGGTGTGCAGCGAGCCTTTCATCAGCAAGCCGGCCTGGCCATTGCGCACCAGTGCCACGGCCTGAGCCGCCGCCGCATGGCTGTGCGGCGTGTCGACCAACCGGTAGCTGCTGATGTCGAGCCCGGCCTGTTTCGCGGCGGCCTGGATCCTGGCGGCAGGGCCGACCAGGATCGGCACGATCAGGCCGGCGCGGGCGGCCTCGATCGCGGCACCCAGCGATACCTCGTCGCACGGATGCACGATCGCGGTGGCGATCGGGATGCCGTCGGCGGTATGCGCCATCAGGTCGCGGAAGCGGTCGTGACTGGCGAGGCGCACGTCCGGCACCTCCAGGCGCGGACGGCGGATCTTCTCGGTCGGTGCCTGCACTTCGGCGACGCCCAGGATCACGTCTTCGCCGCGCTGGTTGCTGCAGCGGCAGTCAAAACTGATCCGGTGGTTCAGCGCGTGTTTTTCCCTCGCGGTGACGGTGACGGTGACCGTATCGCCCACGCCCACCGGCGCATGGAAATGCAGATCCTGCGACAGGTAGATCGTGCCCGGCCCCGGCAGTTCGGTGCCGAGCACGGTAGAGATCAGGGCGCCGCCCCACATGCCGTGGGCAATCACCCGGTGAAACAGGTCGGTGCGGGCATAGGCCGGATCCATGTGTGCCGGGTTCACGTCGCCGGACATCGCGGCGAACAGTTCGATGTCCTGCTGTGACAACGTACGGACGAGGCTGGCGCGGTCGCCTGCCGATATCTCATCGAAGGTGCGGTTCTCGATGAAGCTCGTCGCTGCGGCGGCAATTGCATTCATCACGGCGGGTACCTCAATGTTCAAGTACGTAACGGCCTGGCGCATCCATCAGCGCCGGGTAACCCGCGGCGGGATTGCCGCAGTGCGATGGTGCAGGTATCCGTGTGCTGCTTCGGTGATCGAGCCAGTCATGCCAGCGCGGCCACCACGAGCCCCGCTCGCTGGATGTGTCCGCCATCCATTCCTCAGGACCGATGTAGTTGCCGTGCGCCTTGCGCCTGCCCAGCCGGAAGCGGCGGTTCGGGTGGCCCGGTTCGCTGACGATGCCGGCATTGTGGCCGCCCGAGGTCAGCACGAAGCTGATCTCGCCGTCGTTCAGGAGGTGGATCTTGTAGACCGAGCGCCAGGGTGCGATGTGATCATTCTCGGTGCCCACCACGAACATCGGCAGCCTGATGTCGGCGACCGAGAGCGGACGCCCATCGACCATGAAGCGGCCTTCCGCCAGCCGGTTCTCCAGATACATCCAGCGCAGATACTCCGCGTGCATGCGCGCCGGCAGGCGTGTGCCATCGGCGTTCCAGGTCATCAAGTCACTGGTGGCTGCCGGT
>JAPHUU010000215.1 GCA_026193555.1 Rhodanobacter sp. | reverse complement strand
TGCTGATCATGTTGGAGATGATCAGACCCTTCAGATGCTGCTGATGCTTCAACGCATACTCGGTGGCCAGAATGCCGCCCCACGAATGACCGAGCAGGAAGAAGTTGTCGGCATCCAGACCCAGCGCCTGGCGTACCTGCTCGACCTCGTCGACAAAGCGCGCGGTCTCCCAGAGCTCGGGCACGTCGGGCTGGCTGCTGCGGTGCGAACCCAACTGGTCGTAGTAGTAGTACTCCACGCCGGCCTGTGGCAGATAGCTGTCGAAGGCCTCGAAATACTCGTGCGTGGCCCCCGGCCCGCCGTGCAGCAACAGCAGTTTGATTCGCGGATTGTCGCCGCAGCGTTTGGTCCAGACGTTGAAAGTGCCGTGCGCAGTCTGTACCGGAATCAGGCGCGCCCCTCCGCTGAGGGCGTCGGGATGGCGCAGCAGGGTTTCGGCAACGTCGAAGGCTTCAGGCGAAGGCATGCATGGTCCTTGGCTGGTTCTGGAAGTGTGTGGTTGGCTCTGTTTCGATTCTCGCTGAAAAGGTGTCACCATTTCGCCGAAGTTTCCACTCTCGGTGGCAACAGGCCGCCTGCGCGACAATGGTGCCAGGGACAATTCCTGGCACCTGGTGGGCGGCTGGGATGCGAAACGGAGGGGGGCAGAGCCACTTTTCGCATTTTCCAGAAAAGCCGATTCTGACCGCTGTTTTCGCTTTTATCCCTTTCTTTTTGCCAGGGGGGCTAGATGAGCAAGATGCATCGATGGCTGGTGGGCGGCGCGATGCTCGCGCTAGCCGGTTGCGTGTCCACGCCAGCGCAGGTGAAGCCGCACGTTCGCCCTGTCGGGGATGCGACCGAGGCCGGCAATCGCGACGACGCTGACGTCAAGCGCGTCCTGGATGGCGTGCGGATGATTCAGGCGGGGCATATTCAGGCGGCCATCGATGGCCCCTTTGATGAAGTGGTCGAGCGCTACGAGACCAGGTATGCCGGTAGCAGGGAGAAGATATTCAGCGCACGTGGCACCGCCGACGCACTGCTCTACGCGGCGACAGCGCTCTCCGCGAAACCGCCATTGTCGGCGCAGGTCATCGGTCCTGCGTGGGCCATGGCGTATTGGGGGCGTGGCTACGCGTATAACGAAATGGCTCGCTATGACAACGCGATCGTCGAGCTGCGCAAGGCGCTGGCGCTTGCGCCGGATGATGCCCAGTACAACATCGAGCTTGCGTATGCGTATCAGCAGAAAAGGCAGTGGCAGACATCGCTCGAGCTGTTCAAGACCGCAGAAGCTTTCGTTGAAATGACCGTGCCGGCGCCAGAAGTCGCCAATATCACCTGCAAGGCGCTGCGCGGGCAGGGCTACGATCTGGTGGAGATGCATCAATACGACGACGCCCGTGCCGCCTACAACGCCTGTCTGAAGCAGATACCCGATGAGCCGCGGTCGCTGGGCGAGCTGAAGTACATTGACCAGGTCGAGGCGAGAAAGCCCGTAGGGTTCTAGCTGGAAAGAACAAAACAGGGGGCAGAGTGCACTTTCTCCGGAAGTCGTCCCGGTGTCACGGCACCTGGCGCACCGTCTGACGTTCATTCTTGAACACTGGGCGCTCAGAAGGGGTGCTGCCGGTAAAATTGCGCGAGCTGCCGATATACGTCCGGCAAATGCTGGCGCAATGTTGCCGGGCTCTCGAAAAATTGCTCACTGGCAACCGCAAAAAACTCGGCCGGGCTTTCAAGGGCATACGGATCAATCGGCAAGTCAGCCCCGTTGCGTTGCTCATCCTGCAGGCGATCCCACGCGCTCGAGAACGCCTGCCACCACACGCGGCGATCCATGCGCCGGTGCATTGGCGGAAAGCCGTTGGCGTCCCCGTTGAGCATATCGAGCTTGTGTGCCATTTCGTGGATGATCACGTTGTGCCCCGGTTTCTTCTCGGTATTCAGCACATCCGCCCACGACAGGATTACCGGCCCACGCCCCCATGCCTCACCGGCCAACACGGCGTTGGTCTGGTGAACCACCCCCGCTGCATCCATTTGTTGGCGACGTGGAATGAACGCGTCCGGGTACACGATGACGCTGTGCCAACCGTCGTACCAATCAAGGCCCAGTTTCAGGATCGGTACGCAAGCGTGGGTAGCGAGCAAAACAAGGTCGGCGTCGTCAAGATGCAACCCCTTGGCCGGCTCCAGCGACTTGCGGTCCAGGAACAACGTTGCCAGCACGCGCAGCGTGGCCTGGTCGGAAGCACCCAGCCGACGCGCTGGGGTGCAGCGCTGGAGCGCGTCTCGCCAGAGCGATTCGGCGATCGGGTGCCGAGCGACGACGCGCCGTACGCGCCAGTTTCTGATTTTGTTGAACATGGCCACATTCTGGGATGAAAACACCGGAAACCGGGACGGAGGAAGTTAAATGCCTTCGCGCTTGTTTTCGGCTCGCGTCGGCCGGCCGGGTCGTCGCGCACTCACCGGGCGGCCCAGGGTTTTTTCCGCCATCGCCTGGAAGCGTTTGCTTCCCATGGTGCGCTATCTTGCAGGCACTACCGCCACTGGCGCATCGTCATCCGGCGTTTCCTTGTCCTTGATGAGCTTGCGCAGAAATGGAATCAGCACCACCAGCGCAATGCCGACGGCGACACTGCCCCAGCCGAGTCTGGCGAACAAGGATGCATATGCCGGGTCGGTGATCATGGCGCTGTTGCCAGCGGGCTCGGGCACCATCCCCGAGAAATCACCGGCGAACAGCGAAGCGAGACCGGTCACCATCATCCAGCTGCCCATCATGATGCCCTGGTACTTGCGTGGGGCCAGTTTCCCGATCATGGCGTAACCGATCGGCGAGATCAGCAACTCACCAATACTCTGGAAAACGTAGCTGCCGAACAGCCAGATGAAGGCGACGCGACCGGCCGTGCTGGCCAATGAAATGCCGACCGGCAACGCCAGAAAGCCTAGCCCCATAAGCAGCAGCGAAATGGAAAACTGCAGCGGAATGTCGATGTTCCAGCCCCTCGCCCGCAGGCTCGCGAACAGCGATGCCAGCAACGGGCCACCAAGCACAATGACCATGGTGTTGATGTTCTGCACCCACTGCGGCGCCACCTCGATGCCCCACACATGCAAGTCGACATTGTTGACGGCAAACAACTGCAGGCCGTTGGGCGCCATCTGATACAGCGACCAGAACACCAGCGACCCCAACGCGAGAACAAGAAAGGCCCACATGTGGTTGCGTTCGATACGATCACGATGCGTAAACGTGATGTACAACAACGCCAACGCGACCAGCGTGCCGATCGACTTGAGCAGGATTTCGGTCGAACCGGTGTGCTGCAACATGATCCACACCACCGGCACCAAAGCCATCAGGATGGCAATGCCGGCCAGCTGGCGCATGCGGTAGGCACCGGGCGTCGCGTCAAGCAGGGTCGTATTGCGATCTGCCAGTTGGCGCCAGTTGAAGCCGACCAACACCAAGGCCGCCAGATTGCCAAGGCTGGCGAACCAGAACAGGCGGCTGTAGTCGCCGGTCAGTTGGTAATGCCCGGCGACCGCGAAGCCGATAAAAAACCCGATGTTCATGCCCGCGTAATTCCACAGGAAAGCGCCCTCGCGGCGAGTGTCCTCGGGCGTGAAGCGCTGCGTCAGCATCATGTTCAGGCAGGTGACGTTGAGGCCGCTGCCGGTGAGGAACAACGCCAGTCCCCAGTACAGCGAGGGCGTCGTGCCCGCCGCGATCAGACCGCAGCCGAATACCTGCAGCACCATGCCCCCGACGAACAGGTTGCGGTGGCTCAAGAAGCGCCCGCCCAGATAGCCGCCAAACAGATGCAAGCCATAGTTGAATGCGCCAAATACGCCCATGATGGCTGTCGCCTGCCTGGCCGAAAATCCCAGATGCCTGGTGGTGTACAGCACCAGCGTGGAATACAACACGGCGAAGCCCAGCGTCGAAACCAACTGGATGAAAAACAAGGCGCCAGCGCCCTCGGGGATTTCTTTGAATTTGCTCGTCAACGACAGCAAGGCAGGCTCCACGCAACGGGCGCTGTCGCGTAGTGTACCCAACACGGCATGGCGCCAGCGATCACGCGGAGCTAACCGGGTGAGAGCC
>JAPHUU010000063.1 GCA_026193555.1 Rhodanobacter sp. | reverse complement strand
GGCTGCGCGATCGGCTCGCGCCCGGTGGATCAGCACATTCGCGGGCTGCGGGCGCTGGGCGCCGAGATTTCGGTCGAGAATGGCTATATCAAGGCCCGCGCCAATCGCCTCAAGGGTGCGCGCATCGTGATGGACATGGTCACCGTCACCGGCACCGAAAACATCATGATGGCGGCCACTCTGGCGCAGGGCACCACGATCATCGAAAACGCCGCGCAGGAGCCCGAAGTGGTCGATCTGGCCAATTGCCTGATCGCGATGGGCGCGCAGATCGAGGGCGCCGGCAGCTCGACCATGGTGATCCATGGCGTCGAGCGTCTGCATGGTGCCGAGTACGAAGTGCTGCCGGATCGCATCGAGACCGGCACCTTCCTGGTCGGCGCGGCGATCACCGGCGGCAAGGTGCGCATGCGTCATGCACGCGCCAGCACGCTCGATGCGGTGCTGGCCAAGCTGCAGGAGGCCGGTGCCCACATCTCCACCGGTGACGACTGGATCGAGCTCGACATGCAGGGGCGTCGACCCAAGGCCGTCAACATCACGACCGCGCCATACCCTGCCTTCCCGACCGACATGCAGGCGCAGTTCACCGCCCTCAACTGCGTCGCCGAGGGTACCGGCGTGATCACCGAGACGGTGTTCGAGAACCGTTTCATGCATGCCCAGGAATTGCAGCGGCTGGGTGCGAACATCCAGCTCGAAGGCAATACCGCGGTGGTGCAGGGGGTGAAGGAAATGAGTGGCGCACCGATCATGGCCACCGACCTGCGCGCCTCTGCCTGCCTGGTGCTGGCCGGTCTTGTCGCCAAGGGCGACACCGTGGTCGATCGCGTCTATCACATCGACCGCGGCTACGAGAACATCGAGGAAAAGCTCGGCGTGCTCGGGGCGAAGATCCGCCGTTTGCCGAATTGAGCTGATCCGGATCGAGGCCGGCGGAGGTTCGACAGAAAAGGCCCGGTCATGCCGGGCCTTTTGGGTTCACCTGTCGCGAGCTCAGTTGGCCTGAAAGCTGACCAGTTCCATCACCATGTCGCCGCCGTCATGCTGCGACAGTTTCACTGGCAGCGGATAGCGGGCGGGCGCGTACCACGCGCTGAAGCCACGATCGGCATCGGAGCGGTCGACGCGCTCGGCCTGGAAGCTGCCGGCCGGAACCTTGATGGTCTCTCTCCCGCTGACCCTGAAGTTCTGGATCTGCACTTCCTGGCGCACCGCAACCGGTAGCGCCACCTGCTGCCTGCCGTCACGCAGGGCCAGCCCGAGCGCCAGCGGCAAGGTATTGCGCTCGACCATGCCGGGGCTGGCCGCGTAGGTCTGCACGCCCTTGCCCTCGTCGACGGTCACCCGGTTTCGCTTCCAGTCGATGCGCAGATGCCGTTGCTTGTTCTTGATTCCTGTCCGCAACCGGTAGTCGTAGCTGATCGCCTCGGGTACATCACCTTTCCAGCGGAAACGCGAGGCTTCCCGGACACTGGCACCGAGCATGGCCGCCAGTCCGCCGGTACTCTTGATGTCCTTGCGGTAGGTCCATTCGCCATGGCCGGCAGCGTGCAGGCTTACCGTGGCGACGCCCATCGGCTCGCCGCCTTGCAACACCTTGTAGGTGGCGGTAAAGCCGGCAGGCGTGGCGGCGGGTGCGGCCGGGCTGCCGAACAGCAGGCCGAGTCCGAGCAGCGGAACAAGCAGGGGGCGGATAGTCATGCCGCGAGTCTGCCGCGGCCGGGCTGAACCGGGGATCACTCGGCCGGGACCAGCCCCTGGGGGCCCAGGCGCAGTGGCGCACGCAGCGGGCGTTCGTCCAGCTGCGGCGAGCCGGCGTGCCATTGCAGTCGCCGGCTGGTCAGCAAGCCCAGCACGGCGGGCAGCAGCCGGTGTTCCAGTGGCAGCAGTCGTTGCGCCAGTTGCCCTTCATCGTCGTCGGGGTGAACCGGGATGCGCGCCTGGGCGATCACCGGGCCGCCGTCCAGCTCGGCGGTGACGAAGTGCACGCTGGCGCCGTGTTCGCGGTCGCCTGCTTCAAGTGCGCGGCGATGGGTATGCAGGCCGCGGTATTTCGGCAGCAGCGACGGATGGATGTTGATCATCCGGCCCACCCACGGCGCCAGTGCGGCACCATCGACTATCCGCATGTAACCGGCCAGTACCAGCCATTCGGCACCGCTGGCGGCGATATGCTCGAACAGTGCCAGATCGAAGGCGAGACGGTTGGGGAAACTGCGCGGATCGAGCGCCAGCGTTGGAATGCCGGCATCTTCGGCCAGCCGCAGCGCGCCGGCGCCGGCCTTGTCGCTGCCCACCAGCACGAACTCGACCGGTAGCTCGCCGCGATCACGCGCAGCGATCAGCGCGGCGAGGTTGCTGCCGCGCCCGGAGGCGAGCACGGCGACACGTGGCAGGTTCGTGGTCATCAATGGCAAGGCGGTTGGGGCTTCAGCCGATGTGCACGCGTTCGTCGCCCGCTGCCAGCGTCACCGCACCGATCACTGAACTGGCCAGACCGTGCCCGGCCAGCAGCGAGGAAGCGTCGGCCACCGCATCGCGCGGCAGGATCACCGTGAAGCCGATGCCGCAGTTGAACGTGCGCCACATCTCCTCGCGCGCCACATTGCCCTCGTGCATCAGCCACTCGAAGACCGGTGGCAGCACGATGCTTGTGGCGTCCAGCGCGATACCGAGACCGTCCGGCACCACGCGGATGATGTTCTCCTTCAGGCCGCCGCCGGTGAT
>JAPHUU010000274.1 GCA_026193555.1 Rhodanobacter sp. | reverse complement strand
TGGACGATGAGCGAGGTGTTCGTGCTGGGCGCGCTGGTGGCAATCGTCAAGGCCCATGTGTATTTCGATGTGGTGGCTGACCCGGGCATCTATGCCTATGCCGCGCTGACCGTGCTGATCACCATTTTCGCCGGGGTCGACCTGCGCCAGCTGTGGGACCTCAGGGTGGAAGCCCCGCCATGAATGCGCTGCCTCGTGCCGGCGAGTTGGGATTGATTGCCTGCCACGTCTGTGGCGAGGTCTGCGGCGGCGTGCCGGGCGAAGGGGGTATGCCGGCCGGCCTGGCGTGTCCGCGCTGCGGCTCGACGCTGCACCGGCGCAAGCCGGCCAGTTACGCGCGAACCTGGGCCTTGCTGATTGCAGCCTTCATCCTGTACATCCCGGCCAATCTGCTGCCGATCATGCGCACGGCCAGCCTGCACGATATCGACGACAACACCATCCTCAGTGGCGTGGTGGAGCTATGGATCAAGGGTTCGCCCGATCTGGCGGTGATCGTGTTCACCGCCAGCATCGTGGTGCCGATGCTGAAGTTCTTCTCGCTGGGCACGTTGCTGCTGAGCTGCCAGCGGGGCAGCGACTGGGCGCAGCCACAACGCGCGAAACTCTACCGGCTGATCGAGTTCATCGGTTACTGGTCGATGCTGGACGTCTTCGTGGTGGCGCTGCTGACTGCGCTGGTGCGCTTCGATGTGTTGAGCCGGGTCGAGCCATTGCCCGGCGTGATTTTCTTTGGCCTGACCGTGGTTTTGACCATGCTGGCCTCGATCAGTTTTGATCCCCGCTTGATCTGGGACGTAAGGAATGCCGATGAGTGAGGACAGCAACAACGTACCGGCAGGGATGCCGGCCGGCGAGCTGCCGCGGCCGGTGGTGAAGCGTCGGCGATTCAATGCCTCGCTGATCTGGCTGGTGCCGGCGCTGGCGGCACTGGTCGGCCTCTCGCTGGTGGTCAACGCGTGGCTGCAGGCGGGCCCGCAGATCACCATCAGCCTGCAGAGCGCCGAGGGGCTGGATGCGGGCAAGACACCGGTCAAATACAAGAATGTGGTGATTGGCCGGGTCAAGAAGATCCGGCTCAGTGCCGATCGCAGCCACGTGCTGGTGGTGGTGGCGCTGGAGAAGAGCGCCACCGGCTTCGCCACCAGGGGCACTCGCTACTGGGTGGTGCGGCCACGCATCGGTCTCGGTGGGGTGTCGGGTATCGGCACCCTGCTGTCGGGGGCGTTCATCGGCGCGGACGTCGGTGATTCGAGTCAGCCCGCGGATATGTTCAAGGGGCTGGAGACGCCGCCAGCGGTCAATCACGGCGCTCCTGGCCGGAGTTTCATGCTGCACGCCGAGGATCTGGGCTCGCTGGATATCGGCTCGCCGGTGTACTACCGGCGCATCCAGGTCGGCCGGGTGGTGTCCTACCAGCTCGATCCCGATGGCAAGGGCGTGTCGCTGCACATCTTCGTGGACGGCCCCAACGACAAGTTCGTCACCACCGCCAGCCGCTTCTGGAATGCCAGTGGCGTGGATGTGTCGATCGGCGCCAACGGATTGAAGCTCAATACGGAATCGCTGGCGACCGTGCTGGCCGGAGGTGTCGCGTTTCAGGATCCGCACGGACCGGGCGACGCTGCGCCCGCGCCGGAAGACAACGGGTTCCAGCTGTTTGGCGACCAGGCCACCGCGATGGCACCGCCCGACGGGGCGCCCCAATACGTCCAGATGCGCTTCGAGCAGTCGCTGCGCGGGCTGGCGGTGAATTCGCCGGTGGAGTTTCTCGGCATCAACATCGGCAAGGTGGTGTCGGTTCGTCTTGATTACGACGAGAAGACGCAGCATTTCCCGGTGGTGGTCGGCGCGGTGATCTACATGCAGCGCCTGGGCCGTGCCTACGACAAGCTGGAAGCGCTGGCCAAGGCGCACGGCGAGAACCCCGACCTGTCGCAGTTGCTGGGTCGTCTGGTCGACCACGGTCTGCGCGCGCAGGCGCGCACCGGCAACCTGCTGACCGGCCAACTCTACGTGGCACTGGATTTCATGCCGCATGCGCCGAAGGTATCGCTTGATCTGAAGGCGAGGCCGCTGACCCTGCCCACCGCACCGGGCAGCTTCGACAAGCTGCAGCAGCAGCTGGCCGATGTCGTCACCAAGCTCGACAAGGTTCCATTCGAGAGCATCGGCAAGAATCTGGATCAGACCCTGGCCGGACTCAACGCGACGATCAGGCAGGTCAACGGCAAGACGTTGCCGCAGCTTGGCGACACCCTGCAGGGTGTGCGCAAGACCATGGGTACGGCCAACGACGCGCTGTCCGGCGATTCACCGCTGCAGCAGAACCTGGGTGCCACGATGGAACAGCTGCAACGGATGGCGCGTTCGCTGCGGGTACTCACCGATTACCTTGGCGCCCACCCGGAGGCGTTGATCCGCGGGCGCGGGCCGGACCCCAAACCGGTGTCGGCCAAGTCCGCCGGATCCGGCGCGCCCGCCACCGAATCGTCGCCAGGGAGCAAGCCATGATCCGTCCTCGAAACCGACTGCTGGCCCTTGCGGCCACGTTGGCGCTCGGCGCCTGCGCCTCGGCACCATTGCATTACCACACGTTGGTTGCGCCGGCCGCCGAGCCGGCCGTTGGAAGGGTGTCGCCGTCGCTGGCGTTCGAGCTGCTGCCGGTCAGCGTGCCGGCCCAGGTCGACCAGCCGCAGCTGGTGGTGCGCCAGGGCCGTCAGGGCGTGCTGCTGCTGGGCAGTGAGCGGTGGATCGCACCGCTGAGCGACGAGGTGCGCAGCGCCCTGTCGGCCGACCTGGCGCGCGACCTGCAAAGCCAGGACGTCAGCGGCTTGCCGGACAGTGGTGGCAAGCCGGTGTTGCGCATCAAGCTCGACCTGCGTCGTTTCGACTCGCAGCCTGGCGACTACGCCCTGATTGAAGGCAGCTGGAGTGTGCGTGTGCTGCACGCCACGCCCGAGCGCGCACTGGCCTGCAGCAGCCGGGTGCGGGAGGCTGTGGGCCCGGGCTACGACGCTCTGGTGCAAGGTCATCAGCGCGCGATCGCCACGCTTGCCGCACAGATCGTCGCGGTCGCCCGTTCGCTGGCCAACGCGGAAATGCCGCTGTGTCCGCTGCCCTGAGTGCGGCAAAAAGGCAGGCAGCAGGCTTGGCGCAGGGCTCGCGCTGGGCTAGTCTGGCCAGTTCATTGCAGGCCGCCCCGCTCGACCTGCACTAACCGCATCACGGCGCCAGAAATCATGCAACACACCCAAGACCCCAACGCGTCCGAATCGGTCGACCAGCCCGAACAGGGCTACCGCCCGCAGGCGGTGGAAGCGGCCGCGCAGCAGTACTGGAACGCCGAGCACGCCTACGAAGTCAGCGAAGACAGCACCCGGCCGAAGTTCTTCTGCCTGTCGATGCTGCCGTACCCGTCCGGTGCGCTGCACATGGGCCACGTGCGCAACTACACCATCGGCGACGTGATCAGCCGCTACCAGCGCATGCAGGGCAAGAACGTGCTGCAGCCGATGGGCTGGGACGCGTTCGGCCTGCCGGCCGAGAACGCGGCGATCAAGAACAACACCGCGCCGGCCAAATGGACCTATGCCAACATCGATCACATGCGCAGCCAGCTGAAATCGCTGGGCTATGCGATCGACTGGACCCGCGAGTTCGCCACCTGCCGGCCGGACTATTACCGCTGGGAACAGCTGATGTTCACCCGCCTGCTGAAAAAGGGCATGGCCTACCGCAAGAACGCGGTGGTGAACTGGGATCCGGTCGACCAGACCGTGCTGGCCAACGAGCAGGTGGTCGACGGCCGCGGCTGGCGCTCCGGCGCGCTGGTGGAGAAGCGCGAGATCCCGCAGTGGTTCCTGAAGATCACCGACTACGCGCAGGAGCTGCTGGACGGGCTGGACACGCTGCCGGGCTGGCCCGATGCGGTCAAGACCATGCAGCGCAACTGGCTCGGTCGCAGCGAGGGGCTGGAGATCCACTTTGCGCTGGAAGGCGAGGGCGAGCCGCTGAGCGTGTTCACCACCCGCCCCGACACGCTGATGGGGGTGACCTTCCTGTCGATCGCCGCCGAACATCCGCTGGCGCTGCAGGCGGCCCGCGACAATGAAACGCTGGCGGCCTTCATCACCGACCTGAAGCACGGCGGCGTGTCCGAGGCCGAGCTGGAAACGCAGGAAAAACGCGGCATGGACACCGGCCTGCGTGCGATCCACCCGCTCAGCGGCGAGCCGGTACCGATCTGGGTCGCCAACTTCGTGCTGATGGGCTATGGCACCGGTGCGGTGATGGCGGTGCCGGCGCACGACCAGCGCGACTGGGAGTTTGCGCAGAAATACAGCCTGCCGATCAAGATGGTGATCGTCGATCAATCGGTGCTCGACGCGCTGGCCGAGATCCAGCACGACCTGTCGCTTGGCGTCGGCATCGACCGCATGCAGGCGGCACTGCAGGGACGTGACGCCAACGCGCGGGACATTTCCGCGCCGGTGCGGGTGGTCGAGGCGTTCGAGCGGCGCATCCAGAAGGAGGCCGCATGGACCCCGCGCGGCGTGCTGGTGAATTCCGGCGAATACGACGGCATGGACTTCGCCCAGGCGCTGGATGCGCTGGCGGTGCGCTTCGAGCGTGATGGCAGCGGTTCGCGCCGGGTCAACTGGCGCCTGCGCGACTGGGGCGTCAGCCGCCAGCGCTACTGGGGCTGCCCGATTCCGGTGATCTACTGCCCGGGCTGCGGTGCGGTGCCGGTGCCGGAGGACCAGCTGCCGGTGGTGTTGCCCGAGGACGTGGCGTTCTCCGGCGTGCTGTCGCCGATCAAGGCCGATCCCGAATGGCGCAAGTGCGCTTGCCCGCAATGCGGCGGCGCGGCCGAGCGCGAGACCGACACCTTCGACACCTTCATGGAGTCCAGCTGGTACTACGCGCGCTACACCAGTCCCGGCGCCAATGCGCAGGTCGACGAGCGCGCCAACTACTGGCTGCCGGTCGACCAGTACGTCGGCGGCATCGAACACGCGATCATGCACCTGCTGTATTTTCGCTTCTATCACAAGCTGCTGCGTGACGCGGGCATGGTCGGCAGCGACGAGCCGGCGCGGAACCTGCTGTGCCAGGGCATGGTGATCGCCGAGACGTTCTATCGCGACAACGTCGACGGCTCGAAGGACTGGATCAACCCGGCCGAGGTGGAGATCCAGCGCGACGAGAAGGCGCGCGTGGTCGGTGCCTCGCTCAAGGCCGACGGTCAGCCGGTTTCGATCGGCGGCATCGAGAAAATGTCGAAGTCGAAGAACAATGGCATCGACCCGCAGACCATGGTGGACAAGTACGGCGCCGACACCGTGCGGCTGTTCTCGATGTTCGCCGCGCCGCCGGAGCAGTCGCTGGAATGGAGCGAGGCCGGCGTGGAAGGCATGTCGCGTTTCCTGAAGCGCCTTTGGCGCGAAGTGACGGCGCACGCGGCGAATCCGGATCACCCCATGATCAAGACCGCGGTCGCAGACCGCTCCGCTTCCCTTCTCCCGCCTGGGGGGGGAGGTGCCGACCTGCAGGCGCAGGAGCGCCTGCGGAACAGCGTAGCTGGCCCCGACAGGGGTGAGCCCCAAGGATGGGGCGAATCTGGCGGATGGGGGGACGCCGCAGGCGTCGTCGACCCGGCGGCACTGGATGGCGCGCAGAAGACCTTGCGCCGGCAGGTGCACGAGACGATCCAGAAAGTCACCGACGATTTCGGCCGCCGACATGCGTTCAACACTGCGATCGCTGCGCTGATGGAGCTGCTCAATGCGCTGAACAGGTTCGGCGACCAGAGCGACCAGGGCCGCGCCGTGCGGCATGAGGCGCTGGAGGCGATGGTGTTGCTGCTCAATCCGGTGGTGCCGCACATCAGCCACGCACTGTGGCAGGTGCTCGGCCACCCGCAGACGGTGTTGGAAGATCAGCCGTGGCCGAAGCTGGACCCCGCCGCGCTGGTGCGTGACACGGTGACGCTGGCGGTGCAGATCAACGGCAAGTTGCGCGCTACCATCGAACTGGCGGTCAACGCCTCGAAGGAAGATGCCGAGGCGCTGGCACGCGCGCAGCCGCAGGTGATCACCTTTCTGGAAGGCCTGAGCGTGCGCAAGGTCATCGTGGTTCCCGGCAAGATCGTCAACATCGTCGCAGGATGAGATCCATGAATTTCGTGAAGGCAGGTCGTCGGATTCACGCTTCGTTGCTGCTGATGTCGGCGCTGGCGCTGGGCGCCTGCGGTTTTCATCTGCGCGAGAATGCCGGGTTGCCAACCGCGATGCAGCGCGTGCACCTCGTGGTGAACGGTGGTGGGGATCTGGAGCGGGGTCTGGCGCGCGGATTGCGCGGTTCCGGGGTGACCGTCGAGGATGACAGCGGCCCGGGTGTCGC
>JAPHUU010000375.1 GCA_026193555.1 Rhodanobacter sp. | reverse complement strand
GTGACCGATGCAAACGATCTCGGTCGCGAACCCGCGAAGGAGGATCCCATGAAGATCGACATCGGCATCGACGAGCGTCATCGCGAGCGCATCGCCGGCGGCCTGGCCAAGGTCCTCGGCGACACGTACACGCTCTATCTCAAGACCCACAACTTCCACTGGAACGTCACCGGCCCGATGTTCCAGAGCCTGCACCTCATGTTCGAGACCCAGTACAACGCGCTGTGGCTGGCCGCCGACGAGGTCGCCGAGCGGATCCGCACCCTGGACGTGTTCGCCCCCGGCTCGTACAGCCAGTTCGGCAAGCTCACCGCGATCAAGGAGGAGGCCGGCGTACCGGACTGGAAGGACATGGTGGGCCAGCTGGTCGAGGGTCACGAGATCGCTGCCCATACCGCTCGCGAGACAATCAAGGCCGCCTCCGCCGCCGGCGACGAAGGCACCGCCGACATGGTCATCGGGCGGCTGAAGGAACACGAGAAAACCGCCTGGATGCTGCGCTCGCTGCTGAAGTGAGCCCCAGCACAGGATTCGGCAACGAAAAGGCCCGTCACCGACGGGCCTTTTCGTTACCTGTCCACCATGAAATCTCGACTCAGCTCTTCGGCGCCGGCCCCTTCACCGCGGTGACGAACCCATCCGGACGAATGTGCTTCGCGTACGCCTGCTGCACCTGGGGTGCGGTGAGCTGCAGGTAATGCTGGCCGGCGATGGTCATCGCATCCAGCGGCTTGCCCTCGGTCGACAATTGCAGCAGCTGTCCGCCGATCGCGCCGAAGCTGGACTCGCCCAACGGAATCTGCCGCAACAGGATGCCCTTGGCGCGCTTCAGGTCGGCCTCCGAGACCGGCTCGTGCTGCATCTGTTTCAGGTCCCTGACCACGATCGCGCGGGCCGCCGCCACCTTGTCCGGGTCGGCACCGAAGGACACCGCATAGGTGCTGCGGTGCTTGCCCAGGTCGAAGCTGGTGCCGACGTTGTAGACCAGTCCGGACTTGTCGCGCAGGTCGCGATACAGCCGCGACGCATAAAACCCGCCGCCCAGTACCTGATTGCCGAGATTCAGCGCGAAGCGCACCGGATCATCACGGGTGACGTCGATGGTCTGCGCCAGTTGCACGCTGTCCTGCGAGGCGCTGGCGTCCGGCACGTGAAACTGGCTGCGCTTATTCGCCGGCACCGCTGCATAATCCACGTCCGGCCTGGGCCCGCTGGCCATCCAGCCGCCGAAGGTCTCCTCGACCACTGACTTCGCCTGCGCCGGATCGACCTTGCCGACGATCACGATCGTGGTCATGTCGGGGCGGAAGGTCCGCTCGTAGTAGCGCTTCACCCGGAACAGGGTCAGCCGCATCACGTTCAACGGCTTGGCGAAGCGCAGTTGCGGGTCGCCGACAGGCAACAGCGCCTTGTCCATGCCATAGCGGGCCAGGAACGCCGGCGACTGGATCTGCCCGGCCACCATGCCCGCCACCTGACGCTGCACCACCGCGAACGCCTGCTCTGGCAGCGCCGGATGCAGCTCGTTGTCGGCCAGCAACTTCATGCCCTCGGCGAAATGCGCGGACGGCACCGCCAGCGAGAAGTGGCTGCCGGCATTCGCGCGTGCGCTGATCGCATCCAGCGCCTGCTGATACTGCAATCGATTCATGCTGGTGGTACCAAACGGAAACAGCCCACCAAGCACATCCGCCACGCCTTCCTGATGCTTTTCCGCCTGCAGGTCCTCGTTGGTCCTGATCTGGCCGAACACTTCGACCGTGTCGCTGATCGACTCCGGCTGCACGATCAGCTTCAGGCCGTTGGCCAAGGTGGTCGACACCGGCTTGAGCATGGACTGCGGCACCGCCAGTTTGGCGAAGGCCTGTGCCGCCCAGTCGGGCAGCACCACCGGCTTGTCCGGGCTGGACGCGAAGCTCTCGGCGCCACCGAAGCCCTTGCCGGCCACCGGCTTGCCGGAACTCTCCGGGGTCAGGATCGCGGTGACCGCATGCGCCGGATCGAACGTGGCCCGCGCCAGTGCATTCACCGCCGCCGGCGTCACCGCCTCGATCGCCTGCTTCATCGCATCGGGTGAGTCCAGACCCTGGAAGGCCAGCGCACCCGACCAGGCGTTGGCCAGTCCGTCCACCGAGTTCTTCTTGAATTCCAGCGCGGCGATCGCCTTGCGCTTGGCCGCCTCGACCAGGGCAGGATCGATACCCTTGGCGACGGCTTCGGCCAGGATCGACCGCATGCGCCTGAGCACCGGCTGCGGGTTGCCGCCCTTCGGGAAGATGCCCACCGCCATGCCGAAACCGGCCTGCGACATCAGGTTGGCGCCGAAGGTGCCATACAGCGCCGTGCCGTCCATGCCCATGCCGAACAGCGCCGCACGCTGCGACGCCAGCGCACTGGCCAGCACCGTGGCGGTGGCGTAATCCTTCGACAGCGTGCCTGGCATGCGATAGCCGAGGTAAACCGAACCGTACGGGCTGTCGGTGGGCGCGGTGATCGTCTTCGCCTGCACCGGCTTGAACGCGAACGTCGGCCTTGCCGGCAGGGCCTTGCGTGCGATGTCGCCGAAATCGGCCTTCACCGCGGCCAGAGTGGTCACCGGATCGATGTCGCCGGCGATCACCAGGATCGCGTTGTTCGGCGCATACCAGTTGTCGTGGAACTGCTTCAGCATCGCCGCCGTGGTCTTGTCGAACGAGTCGCGCGAGCCCAGCGCCGTATGCGCATACGGCGTGCCCTCGAACAACTGCGCCTGCAACTGCTCATAGAACTTGTAGGCCGGATTGGACAGGTCGCGCGAGACCTCCTGCTCGATCGCACCACGCTCCTTCGCCCACGACGCCGGATCCATGTCCACGCCGCGCATGCGCAGGCTCTGCACATGCAGCGCCACGTTCAGATCCTGCGCCGGCGCCACGAAGTAATACTGGGTCACGCCCTGGGTCGTATCGGCGTTGAACGCGCCGCCCATGTTCGCCGCGATCGCCGCCAGCTGATCCTTGCTCAGACCCGGGCTGCCGCGAAACATCATGTGCTCCACCGCATGCGCCGTGCCCGGAAACCCGTCCGGCACTTCGTCCGAACCGGCCAGATAATTCATCTCGGTGGTCACCACCGGCGCCAGCGCATCGCGCACGATCACCACGCGCAATCCGTTGTCGAGGGTGGCGCGGGTGACGTCCTGCGCCCCGCCTGCCACCGCGCTGCCCGCGGTCAATGCCAGCGCGATTGCGGCACCCAGTCTTACTACTTGCTTGCTCATCAGGTTCTATTCCTGCAGGTGACGTGGATGAAACGCCGGATGCGCCAGGCGCGCGCCGACTTGCCCTGCCGCCAGTGTGTGGCAGTCGAACTCATGTGTGTGGGTGCAAATACATCGATCAGACCGTGCTCTGCCCCTCAACGTTCCCGCCGATGCGCCAGGCGTGAACACGCGCCAGGATCGGCGCGCGGGAGTCGCGGTGGATCAGGTATTGCTGCAGCATGACCAGCGGCAGCATCGCGAGGGGAATCCAGCGCACGACATCGTACGGCAGATCAATGCCGGAGTACGTCACTCCCCCGAAGATCAGCATGCCGCAGCAGAGCAGGGTGTTGAGCAGCCAGTAACGTTTCATGGCCAGC
>JAPHUU010000173.1 GCA_026193555.1 Rhodanobacter sp. | reverse complement strand
TCTCGCGCTCGCCGGTGCCCTTGGTGATCTGTTCGAACGCGGCCAGTTCCGGTGCCTTCAGCTTGGCCTCGGCCTTGCGCCGACGCTGCGGCAGGGCGCCGCCGAGCGCCTGGCGACGCTCGAGCATGTACTGCACCTCCGGCGAGTCCTTGCCCGGGTGGTAGTACGGCACGTCCTTGAGCTTGTCGTCGGGAATCGGAATCTGGAAGCGGTCGCGGAAGTAGCGCACTGAATCCTCGTCCAGCTTCTTCTGCTGGTGGGTCGGATTCTGCGATTCGCCGGCCGAACCCATGCCGTAACCCTTGACCGTCTTGGCCAGGATCACGGTCGGCATGCCCTTGGTGTTGGACGCCGCATGGTACGCCGCATACACCTTGTGCGGATCGTGGCCGCCGCGGTTCAAACGCCAGATGTCGTCGTCGCTGAGGTTGGCGACCATCTCGCGCGTCTCCGGGTACTTGCCGAAGAAGTGCTCGCGCGTGAATGCGCCGCCGAACGCCTTGTAGGCCTGGTATTCGCCGTCGACGGTTTCCATCATCAGCTTGCGCAGCACACCCTTGTGGTCGCGCGCCAGGAGTGGATCCCAGTAGCTGCCCCAGACCAGCTTGATGGTGTTCCAGCCACCGCCGCGGAACACTCCTTCCAGTTCCTGGATGATCTTGCCGTTGCCGCGCACCGGACCGTCCAGCCGCTGCAGGTTGCAGTTGATCACGAAGATCAGGTTGTCCAGGCCCTCGCGGCCGGCCAGCGAGATCGCGCCCAGCGACTCCGGCTCGTCGGTCTCGCCATCGCCGAGGAAGCACCAGATCTTGCGATCGCTCTTGGGCACCAGGCCGCGATGCTCCAGATACTTGAAGAACTGCGCCTGGTAGATCGCCTGGATCGGGCCAAGGCCCATCGACACCGTCGGCACCTGCCAGTAGTCCGGCATCAACCACGGATGCGGATACGAGGACAGCGAGCGGCCCTTGCCGACCACCTCCATCCGGAACAGGTCGAGCTGGTCCTCGGCCAGGCGACCTTCGAGGAACGAGCGCGCGTAGACGCCGGGGCTGGAATGGCCCTGATGCAGCACCAGGTCGCCCGGATGATCGGCGCTCGGTGCGCGCCAGAAATGGTTGAAGCCCACGTCGTACAGCGTCGCCGACGATGAGAAGCTGGCGATGTGGCCGCCCAGTTCGCCCGGCTTGCGGTTGGCGCGCACTACCATCGCCATCGCATTCCAGCGGATCAGGGTACGGATCCGCCATTCCATCGCCGCGTCGCCGGGGCACTTCGCCTCGTTGCCGGGCGCAATGGTGTTGACGTATTCAGTGGTCGGATCGAACGGCAGGTAGCCACCCGAACGGCGGGTCGAATCGACCATCCGTTCCAACAGGAAATGGGCACGCTCGGTACCGTCGTGCTGAATCACCGCATTGAGCGAGTCGGTCCACTCGCGGGTTTCGGTGGGGTCGATGTCCTGATTGAGGATATCGTCGAGCTGATCCATGAAATTCTCCGCAACGCCTGTGGCGTGCCTGAAAGTAGTTCGCGCGGCCCGGGTTGCAACGCGACAATTCTTGAGTTTAGCGGTCAGGCTCGGCAGCCGCCAAATGGACGTCCATGCGCAAGCGCATGGACGTCATGCGCAACCAGTCATCCGCGCGGAGCTTTTTCCGCGCGAATTTGCGCGTCGACCGCCGCCACGGCGGTCATGTTGACCACGCGCCGCGCACTCGAGGCCGGGGTCAGGATATGCGCCGACTTGTCCAACCCCATCAGGATCGGACCGATCGCCACGCCGTCCGTCATTACCCGCACCATGTTGTAGGCGATGTTGGCCGCATCCAGATTCGGCATCACGTACAGGTTGGCGCGGCCGCTGAGCGTGGTGTGCGGGAACATGCGCTGGCGCAACGCCTCGTCCCAGGCGGTGTCGGCCTGCATTTCGCCGTCCATCTCCAGCTTCGGCGCGCGAGCCCTGAGGATCTGCCAGACCTTGCGCATCTTGGCGGCGCTGGGATTGTCGTGACTGCCGTAATTGGAGTGCGACAGCAGCGCCACCTTCGGCTCGACGCCGAAGCGCTTGAGGCGATAACTGGCCTGCATCGTGGCCTCGGCGATCTGCTCGGCGGTGGGCTCGCACTGCACGTGGGTGTCGAGGAAGAACCAGGCACCCCTGTCGTTGATCACGCCACTCATCGCCGAGGTGCACTGGATCCCCGGATCGAGGTCGAACACGCTGCGCAAATAGCCCAGTTTCTTGTGGTAGCGACCGACCAGACCGCAGATCATCGCATCCGCTTCGCCGCGTTCGACCATCATCGCGGCAATCAGGCTGGGGCGCGAACGCAGCAGGTTCTTGGCCGCGGCCGGAGTGACGCCGCGGCGCTCGGTCAGGGCGTGATACTGCTGCCAGTAATCATTGAAGCGCGGATCGTCGTTGATGTTGGTCAGGTCGAAATCCACCCCGGCGCGCATGCGCAGACCCAGCCGCTTGATACGACTCTCGATCACGTCGGGGCGGCCGATCAGGATCGGCCGCGCCAGATGCTCGTCGATCACCGTCTGTACCGCCTGCAAAACGATCTCCTCCTCACCCTCGGCGTAGGCGACGCGCTTCTGGTCGGCACGCGCGCGCTCATACACCGGCTTCATCAGCATGCCGGTGCGGTAGATGAACTGGCCGAGCTTTTCGCGATACGCGTCCATGTCGGCGATCGGGCGCGTGGCCACGCCCGAATCCATCGCGGCCTGCGCCACGGCCGGAGCCAGCATCACCAGCAGGCGCGGGTCGAACGGCCGCGGGATCAGGTATTCGGGACCAAACGAGGGCACCTCACCGCCATACCCACCCAAGTCGGAAGCCTCCATCCGCGCCAGCGCGGCGATCGCGCGTACGCAGGCCAGCTTCATCGCCTCGTTGATGACAGTGGCGCCGACGTCCAGCGCACCACGGAAGATGTACGGAAAGCACAGCGCGTTGTTGACCTGGTTCGGGTAGTCCGAACGGCCGGTGGCGATGATGCAATCCGGGCGGACCTGCTTGGCATCCTCCGGCATGATCTCGGAATTGGGATTGGCCAGCGCCAGGATCACCGGCCTGGCGGCCATCGTCGCGACCATTTCCGGCTTCAGGATGCCGCCGGCGGAAAGGCCGAGGAACACATCGGCGCCGTCGACGATCTCGGCCAGGGTGCGCTTGCTGGTGTCGCGCGCGTAGCGCAGCTTGTCCGGGTCGAGATGGTCGCGACCGGTATACAGCACGCCCTCGCGGTCATAGGCGAGGATGTTTTCCGGCTTCAGCCCCAGCGCCACCAGCATGTCGAGGCAGGCGATACCCGCCGCACCGGCGCCGGCGGTGGCGAGCCTGACCTCGCCGATGTTCTTGCCCACCACCTCCAGCGCATTGAGCACCGCTGCGCCGACGATGATCGCGGTGCCGTGCTGATCGTCGTGAAACACCGGAATCTTCATCCGCTCGCGCAGCTTGCGTTCGACGATGAAGCATTCCGGCGCCTTGATGTCTTCCAGGTTGATGCCGCCGAAAGTCGGCTCCATCGAGGCGATGATGTCGACCAGCTTGTCCGGGTCGTTTTCGCTGATCTCGATGTCGAACACGTCGATGCCGGCGAACTTCTGGAACAGCACGCCCTTGCCTTCCATCACCGGCTTGGCCGCCAGCGGCCCGATGTTGCCCAGGCCCAGCACCGCAGTGCCGTTGGTGATCACCGCCACCAGATTGGATCGCGCGGTGTAGTGGGCGGCCGAAGCCGGATCCTCGACGATCGCATCGCAGGCCGCGGCGACCCCGGGCGAATACGCCAGCGACAGGTCGCGCTGGGTCAGCAGCGAGGTGGTCGGGGTGACCTTGATCTTGCCCGGGCGCGGATGGCGGTGATACTCAAGCGCGGCAAGGCGGAGTTCTTCGGGAAGGGACATGGGATGTGCTTTGGTCGGGGAGGGTTCGTTTGCCAGCAGCCTGTCGGCCCCGGGTCGGCCGGACTCACATGCAGATGGCTGGCGCAATATTAGCATCCGCGCGGTGTGCACCGGAGCGCCGCCAGCCGCGGCACGTCGTCATCACAGGCTCGGGAGCAACTCGTCTTCCTGCACCCGGTTCATGTGGATGCGATTGACGAACAGCGAAAACGCCAGCTTGCCCGCCAGGCCTTGCGTGTGCTGCATCCACGGCGGCAGCCACAGCGGCGGAAGAGGGTGTGAACGGTGAGCAGGAACATCACGGCCGGTCGCTGGGCACCGACGTGCTCAGGTCGGAGCCAGCCTCACAGGGAGAACCCGAAGAAGACCAGCAGCCATCCAAACCAGAAGATCGGAAATGCCCGCTTGTCGATGACGGTGGACACTGAGGACAATCGACGCATGATGCGGCCCCTGTGTGCGCTGGTCCGAGTGTGGTTGCCTGACGCAAGTCCGGCGGCCGGGCGAACGGGGCTACTCCCGCTCGCGTCGCCCGCGATGCCCGTGCGGCCGGTCGATCGGCCTTCCGCCGCGCTGCCGGCGCAGCCGGGCCTCCAGCGTGGCCGCCTGCTCCTCGCGCTCGTCGTGCAGCTTGAGGTAATTGCGCCAGCGACCGGGGGCCAACTCACCATTGTCGAGCGCCACCTGCACCGCACAGCCCGGTTCGCTGCCGTGACCACAATCGGCAAAGCGGCAGCGCTCGGCAATCGCCTCGATATCGGCGAACAGGTCGAGGTTTTCCTCGCCGGTGAGCTTGAGTTCGCGCATCCCGGGGGTATCGATCAGGCAGCCCCCGCTGGGCAGTTGCAGCAGGGCGCGATGGGTGGTGGTGTGGCGACCGCGGCTGTCATGACGGCGCACTTCGGCGGTGGCCATCCGCGCCGTGCCCAGCAAGGTGTTGGTCAGGGTGGATTTGCCGGCACCGGAAGAACCCACCAGCACCGCGCTGTCGCCCGGCTTGAGATAGGCAGCGAGCAAGTCGGCGCTGGCCGGATCCTTGTTGTTCAGCGCATGAATCGGCGTGCTGTCGGGCAGGCGCGCGCGCAACGCGGCGATCTGCGCGGCCGCATCCTCGCGGGTGTCCAGCTTGCCCAGCAAGACCACCGGTTGCGCCCCCGAATCCTCGATCAGCGACAGATAGCGTTCGATCCGCGCCGGATTGAAATCCCCATCCAGCCCGGTCAGGACCAGCACATAGTCGATGTTGCTGGCGATCAGCTGGCGCTCGTAGCGTTCACCCGCGGCCGCGCGCGACAACACCGTGCGCCGCGGCGCCACGGTGACGATTCGTACCGGCGTCTCGCCAGTCACTTCGACGAAATCGCCGACGATCGGCCGCTCGCCGGGGTCGATACCGCGCTTTAGGAAGTGCCCGTCCGGCTGCGCGCCGAACAGGGTCAACCCGTCATGCAGCTCGTAGCCGGCCCGATGCTGGGCGACCACGCGGGCCAGTCGCAGTCCGTTCGCCGGCAAGGCGTCGCCGCGCCAGCCGATATGTCGCAGGCGTTCGATGGCTTCGGCGTCGGTCATGGATGGCGGTCGGTCGGGATGTACTGTCAATTATGCACCGCCCGGGGATTGCCCGCTCCTGCCCTGAATTCGCCCCAAACGTCCCTCGCGCTGCACTGCATCACGCTGCTAGCATCGGGATCCCGGCACAAGTCGGCTTTCGGCAACTCTTGAACAAAGGACAGCGACGTTGGCTTTGATCACACCCAGTGCGCACCTGGCAGACGTACGCTACGAGATTCGCGGTGCGCTGACCCGGCGCGCCCGCGAACTGGAGGCCGAAGGCCTCGATATCATCAAGCTCAATATCGGCAACCCCGGCCGTTACGGCTTCACCGCGCCGGAACATCTGCGCGGCGCGATCGCCAGCCATTTGCAGGAGAGCGAAGCGTACGGCCACGAGCAGGGGCTGGAGCTCGCCCGCGAGGCGATTGCCACGCAGCAACGGGCACGGGGTGCCCGCCACGTCGAGGTCGAGCGCATCTTCATCGGCAACGGTGTCAGCGAACTGATCGACATCTCGCTGCGCGCCCTGCTGCAACCCGGCGACGAAGTGCTGTTGCCGAGTCCGGACTACCCGCTGTGGAGCGCGGCCACGATCCTCAATGGCGGCCAGCCGCGCTATTACCGTTGCGCCGCCAGCCAGGGCCACCATCCGGATCCGGATGAGATCGAGGCGCTGATCACTCCACGCACCCGCGCGCTGGTGTTGATCAATCCGAACAACCCGACCGGTGCGGTGTATCCGCGCGAGCTGCTGCAGCAGTTGGTAGCGATCGCGGCGCGGCACCAGCTGTTGCTGCTGTCGGACGAGATCTACGACGAAATCCTTTACGACGGCGCGACATTCCAGCCACTGGCAGAGGTGGCCGGCGACGTGCCGTGCCTCACCTTTGGCGGCCTGAGCAAGGTGCACCGGGCCTGTGGCTATCGGGTCGGCTGGATGAGCCTGTCCGGCGCGCCCATCCGCACCACGGCCTATCGCGATGCACTGCAACTGTTGGCCGCGCTGCGGCTGTGCGCCAACGTGACGGCGCAATGGGCGGTGGTGCCGGCATTGCAGGATGCACCCACGATCGGAGCCCTGACCACGCCGGGTGGCCGCCTGCATGAGGCGCGTCGCGCGGTGCTCGAGAGCGTCGCGGCCAGCGACCATCTGGATCTTGTGACGCCGCAAGGAGCGCTGTACGCGTTTCCGCGGGTACGCGGCGAGCACTTCGCGACCTTCGATGACAACGCGTTCGCCTTGCGCCTGCTGGAGGAGGAATCCGTCCTGGTCGTTCCCGGCACCAGCTTCAACGTGCCGGGCAGCCACCACTTCCGGATTACCCTGCTTCCGCCACCGGCGCAGCTGCGCGAAGTGTTCACGCGAATCGAACGGGTACTGTCGGGCATGGCAAGGGAAGAGCGTCAGCCACGAAACGTGGCGATGGCGTGAGTCACCCACGTGCACATGCCGCATAACGCACGCCCATCGGACCGGCGCCGGTGACGCCGGTCCGGCCGGCGTTGCATTACCTGGCACTGGGCGACTCCTACACCATTGGCGAGGCGGTGGCAGAGTCCGCATGCTGGCCGAACGTGCTGGTGCGTTGTCTGCGCCGGGCCGGCGTGGCGATTGACGACCCCATCATCGTCGCCGTGACCGGCTGGACCACCGACGAGCTGGCGCAGCACATGGATGCGCTGCAGCTGAAGCCGCCTTGGGATCTGGTCAGCCTGCAAATAGGGGTGAACAACCAATACCGCGGGCATTCGGCAGACGACTACCGCGAGCAGTTCACCGGCCTGCTGGCGCGCGCGATCGCGCTGGCCGACGGTCAGCCCGACCACGTGTTGGTGACGTCGATCCCGGACTGGGGCGTCACCCGCTTCGCCCGGGAGCAGGGACGCGATGGCGCGCGGATCGCAAAGGAGCTGGATGCCTACAACGCGATTGCCCGTGCGGAAGCGCTGCAGGTTGGCGCCCGTTTCGTGGACATCACGGGTATTTCGCGCCGGCATCCGTTGCTGCTCGCCGACGATGGCCTGCATCCGTCGGCCGAACAGTACGCCCTGTGGGTTGAGGCTATCCTGCCGGCAGCAATGGCGGCCCTCCGCCCATCGCGCGCGCCCTGAGGCGTCGACCACACCGGCGCGATGGAACTGTTGCACTGGAGCGAGCGTCCCACCGCGCTGGCGCTGGCATCGCTCATGCGGCGCTCGTGCAGCCTGAGCAAGCTGCGCCCGGCCGCATGAGACTCAGTTGCGCATCAGCCAGCTGGCCACCCACGCCGAACCACGCCGCGGCATCAGCCGGGTGGAGTGCGCCATCAGCGCGTTGACCACTCCGGTGACAATGCCGGTGCGGCCGGCAAGCATCGCCTGCACGGCACTGCGCGCCACGCCTGGCGCCTGCATCCGGGTCAGTCGCTGATACCAGGTGGCGCGCTGACCCGATACTTCGAGGAAGCGCGTCGCCGTCACGCCGGGCGACGCCACGGTGCAGCGCACGCCGCTGCCGCGCAGTTCCGCGTCCAGCGCATAGGAAAACTCCAGCACGTAGGATTTCGCCGCGGCATACGCGGCATAGCTGGGCGTGGGCTGGAACGCGCCGGTCGAGGCGATCTGCAGCACATGGCCAAAGCGGCGCTGGCGCATGCCGGTGACGAACAGCCGGGTCAGGTGGGTCAACGCCACCACGTCCACTGCCAGCATGGCGTCCAGCCGGGACCAGTCAGTGTCGGCAAACGCGCCGAACACGCCGAAGCCGGCGTTGTTGATCAGCACGTCGACCACTATGCCATCGCCGGCAAGCCCGTTGGCCAGCGCCTCGCGTGCGCTGGCATCGGACAGGTCGGTCGGGCGCACATGCACGATCGTGCCGCCGGTGCGCAGTTGGTTGGCCAGTTGCTGCATCGGCGCCTCGCTGCGCGCCACCAGCACCAGATGGCAGCCGCGGGCGGCCAGATCATGCGCAAATGCCACGCCAAGGCCGCTGGAGGCGCCGGTGACCAGCGCCGTGCGACCACTCAGTGAAGCTTTCATTCGGGTGTTCCCTTCGTGCCCTGCAAGCCGTGCACCACCGCCGCCAGCAGGGCACGCAGCTCGGTGGTGAAATCAACAAGTAGTCCTGCCAGTTGCGGGTCCGCCTCGATCGCCGCGCGCAGCGGCGCCGGCGGAGTGGCCATTTGCGCCAGCCCCGGCACGACGGCCTGCAGCCACAGCAGCAGCCGGCCGCCGCCGGCGGGCGGCAGATCCAGCGCCCGCTCCAGTTCGGCACCGCTGGTGGCGACCCGTGACGCCAGCTGGCGCTTGAAAACGAGCACCTCGGGCAGCGGCACGTTGCGCTCCAGCACCACATGCAGGATCGCTACCAGCCGCAGGAACAATGGCCGTGCCACCAGCTCGTGGGCGACCCATTCAGCCCAGACTTGCGCGCTCAGGTGCGGCTGCCGCAGGCGGGCATCCAGCGCGTCGAACCAGCCAGCGTAGTGCTGGCCGAGCAGATGCAGGAACAACGCCTCACGAGTAGGGAAATACAGATAGAGCGTGCCCTTGGCGACGCCCGCGGCCGTGGCCACATGGCTCATCGTGATGGCTTCGTACGGCGTCCGTTCGAACAGCGTAGCGGCTGCCGTCAGGATGTCGCCACGGCGAAGATCTTTCTGATCGGCGTTGACCGCGCGTCGGCTCGGCCCGAGCGAGCAAATATTTTTAATGACCATGGGTCATTTATACATGACCCATGGTCATTCAGCAAGCGAGGGGGGCGAAACCGAGCCGCGCGGACGGCGCGCGGTATCATGAGCGATCTCCCCTGCTCTCGATGGAACCCTGTCATGTCCCTCAGTCCCGCTACCCGCGAACGTATCCAGTCCCTGCTTGCCGAGCATCGCGTCGTGCTGTTCATGAAGGGGGATCGTCAGCAGCCGATGTGCGGCTTCTCCGCCGCGGCCACCAATACGCTCAATGAGCTGCTGCCCGACTATCACACGGTCAACGTGCTGGAAGACGCCGAGATTCGCGATGGCATCAAGCTCTACGGTGACTGGCCGACGATTCCGCAGCTGTATGTGGAGGGCGAGCTGGTCGGTGGGTCGGACATCATTCGCCAGCTGTACACCAGCGGCGAACTGCATGCGCTGTTCGGCGCCACCCCACCCGACCGCACGCCGCCGGAGATCACGATCACCGATGCCGCCGCCAAGGCAATCCGCGACGGCACCGCCAACGCCCAGGGCGTCGCCCTGCACCTGGAAATCGGCCCCGATCACAGCGCCGGCTTCCAGCTGGCGCCGGCAGGCGAGCACGACATCGTGGCGCATGCCAACGGCCTCGAAGTGCATTTCGACCCGGCCAGCGCCCAGCGCGCCAGGGGCATCGTGATCGACTGGGTGTCCACCGTGCAGGGCGAGGGCCTGAGTCTGAAATTCCCCGGCGCCGGGGAGATCAAGTCACTCAGCGTGCAACTGCTGCAGACTCGGCTGGCCGCCGGCGACATCACCCTGATCGACGTGCGGCCTGCCGCCGGCCGTGCCGAAGCCGCACCGCTGACGTCGGCACGGGTGCTGGAAGACGAGGGCTATGAAAGCCTTGCCGCGCTGCCGAAGGACACCGCGCTGGCTTTCATCTGCCATCACGGCATGTCCAGCCGCGGGATCGCCGAGCGTTTCGTTGCCCATGGCTTCAGCAACGTGCACAACGTGGAAGGCGGCATGGATGCATGGGCGTGCGAGATCGATTCGAGCGTCCCGCGTTACTGATGTCTGTTGACGGCCATCGCAGTGAACCGCGGGCGAAGCCTGGAAATGTCACGACATTTTCCGTGTCGGCAAATGCGACGGATAGACATCGGTGGCGCTCAGGATAGTATCTCGGCATGAATGAGCAGATCTTCACCGCCGGGGAAAATCGTCTTCGCCGCCGCGCCAGGCAATACATCGACACCCATCAACTGACCGCCGCGCAGACAACGCTTGAATCGTTGGTGCAGCGCCTGCCTGGCGATGTCGCCGCTCGCATGGAACTGGCAGAAGTGATGCTCAGGCGAGGTTTGCTGCAGGCATCCACTGACCAGTTGCTGCACGTCACGCAGATGTTGCCCGATGACGCTGCGCTGATTACCCAACTGGTACAGCGCCTGCTGCATTATGGCGAAATAGTCGCCGCACGGGCGTGCCTCGATCGCCTCGCAGGCCTTCCCGACCAGTCCGCCTCGATGCTGGCAGCTCAGGCGCACTTGCGCTGGAGACTTGGCGAAATCCAGACCTCGATGACCTTGATGGATCGGGCGATAGCAGCAGGTGTCGACACGCCTGATGGGCATCACATGCACGCCATGCTGGCCCAGTTTACGGGAGACTCTTCCAGAGCCCGCGAAATTCTGGAGAGCTGCCTGGCTCGCTGGCCCCGGTTCGGTTCAGCCGCCCTGGCGCTGGCGGACCTGCGGCAGCAGACGCCCGGGACGCAGCACCTTGAGTTCCTGCAGGGGCAGCTTGGGCAGCTTCCGGTAAAGAGCAGCGACCCCGCGGAGCAGCTCAACCGTGCCCGGTTCGAAGCCACGCTTTTCAAAGAGCTCGATGACCTCGCACGCTACGAGGAGGCATGGGCGGCACTTGCCCGCAGCAATGCCCTCATGGGAGCACTCAATCCCTATGACGCCATGAGCGAGACAGCCGTTACGGATGCGCTCATCAACCAGTCCGAGTCCCTCAGTGCAGCCCGTGCAGGCCCGGCCCCGACGTTCACCGGGCCGACGCCGATTTTCATCGTCGGAATGCCCCGCTCGGGTACGACCTTGCTCGACCGCATGCTCTCGAATCACTCGCAGATCATTTCCGCTGGCGAGATCAACGACCTGCTGCGCCAACTTCACTGGGTCGCCGATGTGGCACCGAGTGGCATTCAGGGCATCCTCGAAGTGATCCGTCGCAGCCCGAACATCGACTTCGCGATGCTGGGTGCGCGCTATCTGAAGCAGACACAGTGGCGTGCGCAGGGACACGCGTTCTACATCGACAAATTGCCGATCAACATCCAGATGGTCCCGTTCATCCGCCGGGCCCTGCCGCACGCGCCGATCCTGCACATGATGCGAGAACCGATGGATGTCTGCTTCTCCAACCTGCGAGCCTCGTTTGGCGATGTCTCCGCATACAGCAACGACACGCAGACCGTCGCCCACTACCACGGCGAGTACACGCGCCTGACCAACCAGTGGCGTGCCACCCTCCCCGACGGCATGCTCGATGTGTCGTACGCAAGTCTGGTCAATGAACCGGATGCCGCGCTGCGCAGGGTGCTTGAGCACTGCGGGCTGGATGTGGAAGAAGCCTGCCTCCACCCCGAGCGCAACGCGGCACCGGTCGCGACGCCAAGCAGCGTCCAGGTACGTGAATCGATCCATACTCGCGGCCTTGGTCGTTGGCGGCACTATGCGGCGCACCTGGAGCCCATGCGAAGGGCCATCGCTTCCCGGTCGCCAGCAGCGACCTCCTGATGACGGCTGAGCGGAATATTCATCGCCCGCTTGGCGTCGAGCAATCGCTCCCGGCCAATGCGACCCGTGGATGCGGTCACCGGGCGAGCTGATCTGTCAGAGGCTTGGGCTTGCGCTCCAATTCGGTACCTCATGGCCCGGAGCATGAGCGGGCTCGTTTGACCTGATCGGACAGCCCCTGCAGCTCGACCTGCATCGCCCCGACGCAGTTCACGCGGGCTTGCAAGCGGAACTGTTTGTACCTGAGCCGTCGGGCGATGGCTTCATCCCCGGCCAAGCCGGGAACGATCAAGCACTGGTCGTGCAACCGCGCCACCTTCAGCGATCCGGCTAGCGTCTCGCTGCAGGGATTGCACCCCGAGGGCAGACCACAAGCTGAGCGGCGCGGTGACGCCATATTCCTTGCGCCGGTCTCTGAAGTCCTCGCTGGCGTATTGACTGCCGCGATCGCTACTGAAGATCAGTCCGGCCTGCTTGTTTGGGTGGCGCTTGAGCCACGCCATGCGCAACGCGTCGATCACGCTGTCACGAGTCATCTGCTCGCGCATCGACCAACCCGGCAGCTGACGATTGAACGGCTCGATCACCGACGCCGGCAACAGCCAGCCTTCTTCGATGACTTCTCCCCCGAAGCATCCCCGGGCAGGAAAGTACCGGGTCATGGCAGACCCGCACCCGCATGACAGGCGGCTCGGCCACCACAGCGGTGAAACCGTTGCTCAGCAACCAGACGTTGTGGAACTTTCGCTGCCACTGCCATCTGGAGATCGCTCAAGGATCAAGCTTCGGATCAGCACGTGCCAGGCGATGACCGGCGCCGCCCAGACCGCGACCCCGGCGACAAGTCGCACCCCGAATTCAGCAGACACCAAAGAAAAACCCCGCCGAAGCGGGGTTTTCCCTAACTAGATTATCAGATCAAACGATCAATAATCGTACGACACCGAGAACCGCACATACCGTGGCGCCTCGCGAGAGATCGCCATGTGGTACGTGTTGGACATGATGTAGTCCGCAGTCGTGGTGGAACCGTTCGGGTTACCCACGTCGAAGCCCGGATCCGTCTGGGTCGCCTTCTGCTCGTTGAACACGTTGAACACGTCCAGCTTGAACGCCAGCTTGCTGTCGGCGAAGGCCGGCGTGTAGCGTACGCCCAGATTCAACGTCTTGGTCCACGGGGTGTGTGTGGCACCCGGATGCGCGATCAAACCGTTGCACCAGTGGTAGTTCGCGCCGTAGCCGGTGGGGTCCGTTTCGTTGGGCCCGAAGTAGCCCAGGCACTCCTCGGCCACGCCAGACTGCACCAGCGCCGTACCCGACACCAGCCACTCCGGCGTGATCTGGTAGGCACCACGGAAGCGCAACACGTGCTTGCGGCTGTTCATCAGCTGGCCGTCCGCACCGTCCATCAGCTGCCAGGAATCCCAATCCTCGGTCTTGGAGATGTCGGCCTGGCCGAAATCGGGACGGGTCTGTCCGGCGGTGTTGCCGGCCGCATGGGTGAAGGTGTAGTCGACGCGACCGTACCAGCTGCCGTCGAACGGATGCTCCAGGTACAGATCCAGCGACGCATACTGACGCTTGGGCTTCTGCTTGTAGCCCCAGTCGGCCTGGGTCATGGTGACGTTGGTGACGGTGCCGTCAGCCGCCTTCACGATCAGGTTGTTGCTCTGGCCCGGATTGATCAGGCGGCAGTAAGCGGCACCGTAGAGCGAATCGTAGTACTGGTTCGGATCCAGGCCCATCGCGGTCATCTTGGCTGCGACCTGGCCGGGCGAGCACTCGTCGTCGATGACCGTACCCAGCTTGCGGTACAAGGCCTTGGCGCCGTACACCCACTTGTCGTTCAGCTGCTTGTCGAAGCCGAAGATGAACTCATCGACGTACTGCGGGCGCAGGTTGCTCGCCGACACCTGTTGCGGATCCTTCGGCGTACCGAACTCGCCATCCGGTGAGTACAGCGGCTTGTTCACCGCCAGACCGGTCGGCTCGCCCGTCGCCGGGTCGACACCGCTGTAGGTGTACCAGGTCTCAACATAGGTCGAACGGTTGGCGGCACGCTTGGCCACGCTGTTCGGCAGCGCCAGGTAGTAGCGGCCGAGGTTGCCGTAGACCTTGAACGAGGAGTCGCCATTGACGTCCCAGCTGACGCCCAGACGCGGCTCCCACTGGTTCTTCATGTCGACGAAGGGCTGACCCAGGTCGTTGTTGTTGATGTAGTGCTCGTTACGTACACCGATGTTCAGCTGCACATTCTGCGACACCTTCCACACATCCTGCAGGTAGAATGCCTTCTGGCTGGTGGTCATGCTGGTCAGGTCGGAAATGCTGTACTTGCGAACAAGCGTACCGCCCGGGCGGTAGTACCAGAAGTAGCCCGGTCCCGAGGTCACCCGACCCTGGCTATGTGCCGAGTAGGACATGTTGTCCAGGCCCACAGCCAAGTCGTGGTCACCCAGATGATAGGTGAAGTCGACACGCAGGCCCTGGGTGGCGTCGGACGCATTAGACGAACCGACGTATTGGTTGGTCTGGTTGTTGGGGATACCCGTGTTCGGATTGGTACCCACTGGCCAGTACAGCGGATTCTGGTATTTACCGCCAAGAATCAGAGGCAACTGGCTCGGGTTGCCCAGCTGGGTCGGGTTGCTGAAGGTGCCCTTGCCCCACAACACACTCAGCGTGGCGTCATCGGTGATGTAGCTGGTGTAGTGGCCGATGACGAACTTTGCGTCGTTGTGCACCTGGTTGTTCGCTGCGATGAAGCTGCCCTTCGCAAACGTGTTGTAGTCGATGTTGTAGGTCGCACCTGAGCCACTGTTGGACTTGCTGTCCAGCACGGTCGCTTCGAAGATGTTGTTGTCGTTGATGTTCCAGTCAATCTTGCCGTAGTAGTTGGTACTCGTGTTGGTGTAGTCGCTCATATGGCCCGTAGTGATGGGGGTCACCGAAGTGCCATGGGTCTTCTTGTGCTCGACCCCCAGGAATACGTAGAGCTTGTCCTTGATCAGCGGGCCGCCAACATAGGCCGAAGTGATGTCCTGGTAGCTGTTGGTCTTGC
This sequence comes from Rhodanobacter sp., assembly GCA_026193555.1. GTDB lineage: Bacteria > Pseudomonadota > Gammaproteobacteria > Xanthomonadales > Rhodanobacteraceae > Rhodanobacter. The sequence continues at coordinate 5,083 of JAPHUU010000173.1, read as the reverse complement.
CGCCGTACTGGTACAAGGTGCCCGGCTTCGACGGGTCAGCAAGTGTGTAATTCGACGGAACCTTCGGGCTCGGATAGTTCAGGTTGTCCACGGTGCTGGACCAGGCCTCGGGGGCGATGCTGTACTGCGCGCCGAAGTGCCACTGGTCGGTGCCGCGCTTGCCGATCTGGTTGATCACGCCGCCATCGGAACGACCGTACTTGGCACTGTAGCCGCCGGTCAGGGTTTCCTGCTGGTCGATCGCGCCATACGGCAGCTGGAAGCCGCCGAGGTTCTTGAACGGGTCGCCGGTGTTGAAGCCGTTGACGTAGTAGGCGTTCTCGGCCACACCCGAGCCACCGAAGGACACCAGGTTGCCGAAGTAGGCACCGGCGCCGGCCGCTGTGTTCGGCGCCAGCAGCGCGATGGCCTCTGCGCTCTGCGCGACCGGCAGCTGCTGCAGCTCCTTCGCGTTGATGATGGTGCTGGAGTTGACGCTGCTGACGTCAATCGACGGCAGGGAGTTTGCCGTGACCGTCACGGCGCCCAGCTGCTGGGCGGCACCCTGGAACACCACCGTGGTGCCGACACCAGGCGACAGCGCGATGTTGTCTTTGCTGTCGAGCACGGCGCCGTCTTTCTTCAGCGTGACCGTATAGGTTCCAATCGGCACGTTGGTGACGCGGAAGCGGCCCGTACTATCGACCGGAACCTCGCGCGACACACCGCTCGTGTTGGTGACCAGGACCGTCTCGCCCGCGGCCACTGGGGCCTGGCCGAAGATCGAACCCATGGTTGACTGTGCGACGGCGACGCCGCCAAGGCTCATCGCCAAGGCAACGGCAAGTGCCGTCTGACGCCAGTTCAACGGGCGATTATTGTTTCGTGTGGACATGTAGATTGACTCCCCTCAAGTGGACAAATGGCATTTAGGGGCCACGTAGATACGATCGGCCCAAAAGCTGACGCCGGCCTGACTCTCCCCAGACCGATGAACCGCAGACCCAGAATCTGCTGATCCGGGTCGATACTAACAGGCAAATAACACTAGGTGCACAAGACCCGAACTTTACAGACCTGCCGACAGTGGCAACAGGTGGCAGCGATGCGCGCCCGGCCTTGCCCCTCACTGCGACGCGTTTCCGCTTGCCTGTGGCGCTCGTTATCGTCCCTGACTTAACGCATTGTCAACAATTTTTTCATCATGTACGGGAAGAACCAGACAAACTCACACGTCTGCCAGACGACAGCGATCGGCCGTGTCGGCACTGGAGGTCAATCGGCGACCTTTCCAGTTGGTCGGGGCGAGGTACCCCTGCGTGAAGCTCGCGGGGAGACTGGTACTGCCGCGGTGCGGTAGTCCCCCGGACCGCATCAATCCGCGTCGGCGTCTTCCTCGAAGCGCAGGTGCTTGATGCTGCGGCCGTTGCGCCGGACCAATTTCAACGCCTCGGTGCCGATCCGGATGTGCGCCTCGACGAACTGCGAGCTGACGCTGCGGTCGCTTGCCTCGGTCTTTACGCCTTCGGGGATCATCGGTTGGTCGGATACCAGCAGCAGCGCGCCACAAGGGATCCGGTTGGCGAACCCGGCAGCAAAGATGGTGGCGGTCTCCATGTCCACGGCCATGCAGCGGGTTCGGCGCAGATAGGACTTGAAGCCCTCGTCGTGTTCCCATACACGGCGATTGGTGGTGTAGACGGTGCCGGTCCAGTAGTCGTGGCCCAGATCGCGGATCATGGTGGACACCGCACGCTGCAGCTGGAACGCTGGCAGCGCTGGCACCTCCGGGGGCAGGTAGTCGTTACTGGTGCCCTCGCCACGGATCGCCGCGATCGGCAGTACCAGATCGCCCAGCCGGTTCTTCTTCTTGACGCCGCCGCATTTGCCCAGGAACAGCGCTGCCTTGGGTTCAATCGCGCCGAGCAGATCCATCACCGTGGCCGCGTTGGGGCTGCCCATGCCGAAGTTGATCAGGGTGATGCCGTCGGCGGTGGCATTCGGCATCGGTCGATCCCGACCATGGACTTCCACCCCATGGCATTGCGCGAACAGCTCGACGTAGTGACCGAAGTTGGTCAGCAGGATGTACTCACCGAACTGCTCCAGCGCGGTGCCGGTATAGCGCGGCAGCCAGTTCGCGACGATGTCGTGCTTGTTCTTCATCTCGGGGGCCTGATTCGGATGGCGGGCAGCAGCGGCGATATTCCACCCATCTTATGTGTCCGACATGACGGGTCGCCACCCGGGCGCAACACCCCCACCGGAGGGCAACCCGCATACCCATGACGTCGGCACCGGCCCGCATGCTATGTTTGACTTGACACTGAATGAGGGGATGCTGCGATGCGGATAGGTTTGGCTATTGACGCTGCTTGCGACCTGCCGCAAGAGTTCCTCTCGCAGCACAAAGTTGCGGTAATACCGATTACCGTGAAGGTGGACGGCGAGGTGTTCATGGACGCCCGCGAACCGGCCGAAATCCAGCGTTTCATCGACCGTCGGCTGGGCAGCCGCAGCCATTCGGCGGAAACCGAACCGAGCCCGGTCGAGGAAGTGCAGAAGTTGTTCCTCGACAAGCTGGTGTTGGACTATGACTGCGTGTTCTGCCTGACCATCACGGCAACCCGCAGCCCGATCAACGAACACGTGAACCGTGCGAGTTTCGGCATCCTCAAGAGCTATCGACAGGTGCGCGAGAAGGCACAGGTTCCCGGCCCCTTCATGATGCGCGTGGTGGACACCCGCAACGTCTTCGCTGGATCCGGCCCGGCGATCTTCGAGGCAGCCCGCCTGATCGAGGCCAATGCGACCCCCGCGGAAATGCGCGAGCGCCTTACCTACATCGCCAACAACAGTTATGGCTACCTGCTGCCGCGCGACCTTTACTACCTGCGCGCCCGCGCGATGAAGAAAAACGATCGCAGCGTGAGCCTCTTCAGCGCCATGCTGGGCTCGGCGCTGGATATCAAGCCGCTGCTGCGGTGCTACCGGGGCGAGACCGGCCCGGTGGGCAAGGTGCGCGGCTTCGATCATGGCGCGGAGACGCTGTTCACCTATGCGGCACGGCGGGTGCGGGCAGGTTTGCTGGTGCCCGTGGTGTGCCTCAGTTACGGCGGCGATCTGGCGGTACTGCCCGGCCTGCCTGGCTATGCCGAGTTGCGCACCGCCTGCGAGGAATCCGGAGTTACGCTGCTGGAGGCACCGATGAGCATCACCGGCATGGTCAATGTCGGCGAAGGCACGGTGGTGCTGGGCTTTGCCGCCGAGGAACACGCGGTCGATTTCTAGCGCGCCTGCCGCCGTTGCCACGCCCGCACCGGCGTGATGCAGGCGTGGCGGACCGGCGTACTCAGAAACCGTCGTTGATGAATCCGCCGTCCACCGCCAGTACCTGGCCCGTGATGTAGCTGGCGGCAGGCAGGCACAGAAACGCGATCGCCGCCGCCACTTCCTCGGGCTCGCCGATGCGCCGCAGTGGAGTGTGGTCGAGCACCTCATCCATGTATTCGTCGTCCGCCAGCGCCGGTTCCGAGCGCCGTGTCCGGATGTACCACGGCGCCACTGCATTGACGCGGATGCCGTCCACCGCCCACTCCACCGCCAGATTGCGGGTGAGCTGGTGCAGCGCCGCCTTGCTCATGCCATACGGTGATCCGGTACGCACGTGGGTGAGACCCGAGACCGACCCCACATTGACGATCGCCGCATGGGCATGCTGCACCAGTTGCGGGTGCGCCAGACGGCACATCTCGAAAGCGGAAAACAGGTTTTGCCCGAAAATCGCGCGGACTTCGTTCTCGCTGTAGTCCAGCGTGGCTTTCGGCTGGTTGCCGCCCGCATTGTTGATCAGCAGCGACAACGGTGCGCCCAGGTCGGCGATCCAGTCGAATACCGCGAGGCGTTCTTCAGCTTCGGTCAGGTCAGCACCGAAGGCAAGGATCTCGATACCGGGGAAGTCATCGCACAGTTCGACCCGAACCTGCTCCAGATGATCCCCGTCGCGCGCCACCAGCAGCAAATCCGATCCCAGACCCGCCAGTTCACGGGCGACGGCATAGCCGATGCCCTTGCTGGCGCCGGTGATCAGGGCGGTGTGGCCTTGCAGTTGCCAAGCGTCAGTGCGGCTGTTCATGGGCGCAGCTTAAAACGTGTTGCGCTGGCCCGCATAGGGCAAACTGCCCCGCCTGCCGGGACGAGCCTTGCCTGCTGCCCCGTGCAGCGGGACACTCGGCACTTCGACACGCGCGAGAACGCCCATGAAACCGTTGCCTATCCTTCTATATGCGCTGACATGTACGCTGGCCCTGGGCGCCTGCTCCGGCAAGCCAGCGGAGCCTGAGGCCAAGGCGGCGGATGTCGCCACCCCGTTCGACACCCTGAAGGCTACCGAGCAACGCGCCAGGGAGGTGCAGAAAGTCGTCGACAAGCAGGCGGCCGACCAGAACAGGCAGATCGAGGCGCAGCAGCAGTAGACGCTGCCCCGCCTGTCGACGAGGGTTCATGACGACCCCGCCCCCTGGCGTCAGTGCAGGCTGCAAAGGCAGTCGGCGTAGATATTGGGCGCGCCGGCGCGGGCATTGCGCAGCAGTTGCAGTTCCGGTGCCATGGCGGGCATCTGCGCCACCCAGCTCGGCAAACGGACGCCCCACGTCTGCAGGATGCGCACGCTGGCATTCTGGTCGAGGTTGATCAGGAATTGCTGGAAGCCGCTGCGCTCAGGCTCCACGTAGCGCACCGGATAGCCCTTGCCCAGTTTGGCCAGACGGGCCGCATCGGCAACCGCCGCGTCGAGGCCCCCGAGCTGATCGACCAGCCCGCGGTCGAGGGCCTGCCGGCCAGTCCATACGCGGCCCTGGGCGATCGCGTCGATCGCTTCATAACTCCTGCCGCGCGCCTTGGCCACGTTGCCGACGAAATCCCGATAGCCCTTGTTGATGATCGCCTGGATCACCGCGCCGACTTTCGGGTCCAGCGGACGAGTGATGTCGAACGCGCCGGCCATCGGCCCGGTGGCGACGCCGTCGCTCTGCACGCCGAGCTTGGCCAGCGTGTTGGGCACCGAGTAATACATGCCGAAGATGCCGATCGAGCCGGTGATGGT
>JAPHUU010000239.1 GCA_026193555.1 Rhodanobacter sp. | reverse complement strand
GCTCTTCCGATCTTGAGGTTGCCGCCATAACGTCGATTCACATAGCCGTTTTCGACCCGGCGCTTGAGCTTGCGCCAGAACGGCAGCTCGGCGTAGCCCTTGCGCCTCGGGCCTGGCACATGGGTGTAGTAAGTGAGATAGGCCTTGTCTATGCCTTGCGGTGTCGGTCTCGGGTCGAGATAGGCAACCCCGCAGCCGGCGCAACGATGCAGCGTCCAGACGCCAGTGGCCGCAAAAAAAGTATCGTCGATCATCTGATCGTGAAGCAGATGCCGGTCGCCTGAGCCACACAGCGGGCAGGCCGCCATATGCTCCAGTTCGCCTTCCGGCCACGGAGTGTGTCGGAGCAGTTCCAGCTTGGTCGTCGTACTCAAGGAACACTACTCCGGGCATTGGTGTGGGCGGCTGGTGGCAACGTTTACCGATCCGTTCCGCTTCCGGACGCGATGCAGTTCACGATTTCGTCGGACGTTTGCCTGCCACGGTCATCGATTGGCTGCAACGGGGCGGTGCCGGTGAAATACTCAAGTCAGATCGCGATTGGTCGATACATCTCATGAACCCGATGGATTCGGCAACCCCACTCCACATGTACCACTCAAACCTGATCGCGACAATTCCCGCACGCAGCGACGACATGCGGGCGTTTCTGAAAGCCGGATGTGCAAGCGCATAACCCGTGAAACAACAACGCACCAGATGACGATGGTAGCGACCCAGAGGGAACTGGCGGGTGTACCTGGAGTAGCGCAGATGTCTGGCCCGACCGGATCATTCCGACCATGACTTGCCACAAACCCCTTTCAAAGCTGCCAACCAACCGGGTCGACTGGAGCAATCCACACCTGGAGTCCCTGCTGCAGAAGACCGAGGGCTGGCAGCTCGACAATCGTGGCTGCTATCCGGCTGAAGACGTCGAAATTCACATCGGCTGGGGCGGTGGCGACACCCGACGGGCCATGTTGGTGTGGGAACGTGATCAGGTCATGGTCATTGAATCCGCTTTCCAGATTCGGCATGGCGAACACGTGCGCGTGGATCGACCCTTCGGCGATAGCTATCAGGCCGTCTGGGGCGTGGTCGTCGAGGGTCGCCCGGGCAACCGCGAACAAGACCTGGTCAATGGCATCCACGTGTACTGGCTGAAGGTTCATTTTTCCGGGCAGCCGTAGGCGTTCGCTTCGCGATCCCGCGTCTGATCGTGCCGGTCATCACGGTGGGTGTATTTCCTTGAGCCATCCACCCGACGCCATCATGCATCGAATAGTGTGCCAAACATGATTCGGCCATCCCATCTGGTCGAAGATCGGCCTCGTCGAAGATCGTCGTGCCGGAGCCCATGTGCATGCTCCGATGACCTTCGTTGACGGTGCGGCGTGCTGCCGGCAAGGTCAAGCTTGGCAGGCCGTCGTCGTGCGCCGCTCCGCCCTGCCTGCTTCATGGGCCGAGGCAGGAAGTTGTGCTTGGTCGCGCGTTTCCATAGGCTTTGCGCGCGCTGCTGAAACCCCCTAGAGTCATCTCCCCGGCGAATGTTTGCACGCCGGGTTTTTCTTGGGGCTTTGTGTCGCATGGCGATGCGGGTGGTTCCGGAGTCATGTCCATGCAAGATCACATTGCCGCTGCCGGTACAGGCGCCTCTGCTTCGGCCTCCGTGGGGAGCGAGACGCAGATCAAGCCTCCGCCGCAGCTGGGGCTTTCCGCTCTATTGCGCGCAGCCTTTCACGATGAAGACCTGACGGTTCACGTGCCCGGCCTGATGGAGCGCGCCAAACGATTCAGCGATGCCTACGCGATGCTCGACCTGGCGCTGATCCTGCAGTTGCGGTTCCAGAAGGAAAGCGGCCTGGCCGTGCTGGGCGAGGCGCTGAAAATACAGCAGCTGTTTCGCATCGCCAGCGGGGACGAAGGAGCCATCCGGCTGCTGGTGATCAAGGTACCCGGCGACCTGATGGCGAACACGCCACTGGAATGCATACTCGAAAACGCCGGCTTCACCCTTGACGTGCTGTATGCCGGTCCCGGTCTGCCGTGGCCGGAGCAGCTGCCGCCGCACGACCTGGTATTCGTGGCGATCAGCGAGGCGGATGCGCATCGGGCACTGCTGGCCGAGCTGGCGGCTCGTCTGGAAGGCTGGCCCCGTCCGGTACTCAATCGGCCGCAACGCATCCCGGCGTTGTCGCGCGGCGAGGCGTTCGAGGTGATACGTGGTGTGCCGGGCCTGCGCATGACCGCGACCCGTCGCATTGATCGCGCGGCCCTGCAACGGCTGGCTGCCGATCCGGCGCTGCAGCACGAGCTGATGCCGGAGATCGGTTTTCCCGTCATCCTGCGGCCGCTCGGTTCGCATGCCGGCACCGACCTGTGCCGGATCGACACGCCAGCGGACATCGCCCCCTATCTGAATGGCGTGGCGGCGCAGGAGTTTTTCGTCGCCAACTTCATCGACTACGCGTCTGCCGATGGCCTGTTCCGCAAGTACCGCGTGGTGCTGATCGAGGGGCGCGCCTTCGTCTGCCACATGGGCATTTCCGGGCACTGGATGGTTCACTACCCGTACGAGGAAATGAAAGCCGACCCGGCGCGGCGGGCGGAGGAAGAAGCGTTGATGGCGAACGGCAACGAGGATTTTTCCACCAGGCACGCCGCTGCCCTGGCCGGGTTGCAGCAGCGCTTCGGGCTCGACTACGTCGGCTTCGACTGCGCGGAAACCCGCGATGGCGAGCTGCTCATTTTCGAAATGGCCAATGCGCTGGTGATCCACGCCATGGACGACCCCACGCTGTTCCCCTACAAGGCAGCGCAGATGCAGAGGGCCTTCGCAGCCTTCCATGACATGCTGCGGCGCCGTGCCGCCGCTTGCCCCTGACCCGCCGGACGACCTCGAATCCATGCTATCCAACCTTCTCAACTTCTCCGGTGGCCCGGGTGCCTTGCCGGCCTCGGTGCTGGAACAAACCCAGCGCGCGATCTCCGCGTTGCCGGATACCGGCCTGTCCATTCTCGGCACCAGCCACCGCTCTGACTGGTTCAAGGCCCTGCTGCAGGAGGCACAGGACAACATCCGCGGCCTGCTGCAGGTGCCCGACCGCTATCACATCCTCTTTCTGCAGGGCGGAAGCAGCCTGCAGTTCTCGATGATCCCGATGAATTTCGCTGCCGCCGCAACGGCGCCAGCGGAATTCGTCGCCTCCGGCTACTGGAGCCGCAAGGCGATCGGCGAAGCTGCCGCGGTGGTCAGCGCCCGCACAGTGTGGGACGGCGAGGCCGAGGGCTATCGCCGGTTGCCGGCCTGGTCGTCGCTGCAGCGTTCCGCCCATGCGCCGTTCTTTCATTACATCAGCAACGAGACGGTGGAAGGCCTGCAATTCACCGGCGCGCCGGAGTCGATCGGGGTGCCGCTGATCGCCGACATGTCCTCCGATTTCCTCTCGCGTCGGTTCGGCATCGGCGACTACGCGATGGTCTATGCGCATGCGCAGAAGAACCTCGGTCCGGCCGGGGTCACGCTGGCCCTGATCGATGACGCGATGCTCTCGCGGATACCCGGCGGCTTGCCGCCGATGCTGGATTACCGCACCCATGTCGAGCACGGCTCCAACTACAACACGCCGCCGGTATTCTCGATCTACGTGCTGAATCTGGTCAGTCGCTGGCTTCGCGACGAGATCGGCGGGGTGGATGCGATGGAGCAGATCAACCTGCGCAAGGCGGCAACCCTTTATGCGGCACTGGAGCGGCAACCGGAGATGTTCGAGATCCATGCCGATCCGGGATCGCGATCGAGCATGAACGTGGCGTTCCGCTTCCGCCAGCCGCACTGGCACGAGCCGTTTCTGGAGCACGCGCGCGAAGCGGGGTTCTCCGGTCTGGAAGGTCATCGCTCGATCGGTGGTCTGCGTGCCTCGCTCTACAATGCGGTCAGCGAGTCGGCAGTGCAGCAGCTGGCGGATCTGGTCGATGACTTTGCGCGACGTCACGGCTGAGTTCGCGTTGCTGGCTGCACGGTTCGCGATGCCTGCGGTTTTCGCGGCAGGCGCTTGGCGTGTGTGCCGAAGCGCGTGGTTCGATCGAGGATGACAGCGATGCGGATTCTGGTACTGGGCGCCGGCGGTACCGGTGGCTACTTCGGCGGGCGACTGGCCCAGGCCGGTGGCGACGTGAGCTTTCTGGTGCGACCTGCGCGGGCAGCGCAGCTGGAGGCCGGTGGCCTGGTCATACGCAGCCCGCTGGGCGACGCGCAATTGCCGGTGCGCCACCTCGTGACCGACCAGCTGGCCGACGAGGTCGCCGCGAAACCCTTCGATATGGTGCTGCTGGCCTGCAAGGCCTACGACCTGGACAGCTCGATTGACGCCATCGCGCCAGCGGTGGGCGAGCACACGTCGGTCCTGCCGATACTCAATGGGCTTCGCCAGTACGGGGTGCTGGATCGGCGTTTCGGGGCGGCTCGGGTACTCGGCGGGTTGTGTTTCATCAGTGCCGCCAAGAACTCGCGCGGTGAGGTGCTGCACCTGGGCAAGCCCGCCTCAATCACCTTTGGCGAGCGCGAAGGGGATCCGCACAGTGCCCGCTGCAGGGCGATCGCCGCCGCGTTTGCCGGGGCAGGGGTTGAGCACAAACATTCCGCGCAGATCCTGCAGGACATCTGGATCAAGTACAGCTTCCTCACCGCGCTGGCAGCCGCCACCTGCCTGATGCGTGCGAGCGTCGGAACGATCGTGGCCGCTGATGGCGGGCGCGACTTCATCGAGCGGCTCTACGCCGAATGCGTGGCGGTGGCGGAGGTTGCTGGCTGGCCGATTCCGCCGGATGCGCGAGAGAATGCGCTGCACACGCTGACTCAGGCGGGCTCCACCGTCACCGCCTCGATGCTGCGCGATCTGCAGGCGGGTCAGCGCATCGAGGGTGAGCACATCGTGGGTGACATGGTGCAGCGGGCCCAGGCAGTGGGCCTCGATACGCCGCTGCTGTCGACCGCCTGGTGCCACCTGCAGGCCTATCAGGCAGAGCGCCGCAGCTAGTCCATCGCCAAGCCCATCGCCGGTCCGCGCAGCGGCCGCGGGTCGACCCTCTATACTTGGCGGCCCGATCGCATGACCTGACTGGATTGACCGATGTCCGAGATTCCCGCCTGCCCGCTGTGTGCCATGGAAAACACCTATCCCGATGGCGAGAACTACGTGTGTGCCGACTGCGGTCACGAATGGCCGAGGGTGGCGGTCGAAGCGGCGGATGCCGGGCTGCAGGTCAGGGACGTCAACGGCAACCTGCTCAACGAGGGCGATACGGTCACGGTGATCAAGGATCTGAAGGTGAAGGGCTCCTCCATCCCGCTGAAGCAAGGCACCGTGATCAGAAACATTCATCTGGTCGAGGACGACGCCGAGCATATCGAGGGCAGCTCGGACAAGATCAAGGGACTGGTGCTGAAGGTGTGTTTCCTCAAGAAGGCGTGATGACCTGCGGAGGCGGTGCGGATCGGCCAGCACGGGCACCGGTGCGGCCCACGGTGATGCGCCGCCCCAGGGTGTGCTGGTTGCCGGGGTTCATCCGGGTTGGCGGCGCCGGCTCGCAGCCGTCCTCAAAATCGTTCGCAACGGCGATGCGGTCGCACAGGAACTGATCCAGAATCGCTGCAGCGGCGGAGGAATGACCGGCCGTGCAGCGTCATGCGATACACCCTTACCGGGTACCGTCGCAGGCGGTTGATCAGGGTGAGTTGCCGCTGGACAGCGGCACGATCAATGATGGGACGGCCGCAATTTGCCCTTGTGCGCGGTGCGTGCCACCGCTGCATCGTATTCGGCGAGCTTGCAGCGCAGGTAGGTCGCTGATTCGACGACCCGGCCATCATGGAATCGAATCAGGTAGGGCTTCCCGGAAATCGACGAGCCGGTGCCACAGCAAGCGATGAACTCTTCCGCCGTGGCCACGCTGGAGCCGGCGAAGCGCAGCTTCAGGCGCATGTGCTCAGCGGCGCGGGCCGCATCGTAGTCGGTGCCGTTGCGAATGAACGTGGCGTCGGACAGTGCGGCGACCGAGTCGATCAGGTAGTTGATCTTCTGCTGTTCGGCGGACGGCTGTTTGGTCATTTGCCGGGCCGGCACCGGCACCGCCAGTGCCAGCATCAGCAGGCCCATCACCATGGCGACGAGAATTTTCCGGTGCCTGACCCGGTCGCCGGCAATGACGGGCGACAGTTGAATCGGCAGGAAGTTGTCTGGGCGCACGTGGTTCTCCGCAGGGTGTGGCAGGTCAGAGCATCGATTCGATCGGAAGCAACTTGAGCGCCTGGACTTCCATTCGACGCTGCATGGTTGCTCCCGGATCACTGTAAAAAAGCAACGGCTTGTCACCATCGCTCGCCTGCCACTGCAGGTCACCGGCATGTGGCAAGCCTTTCGGGACAAGTATCACGTGATAGGCATTGGCGGACAGGGTGGCGGTATCGAAGAACTGCGTTACTGCCTTCGCCAGCGGCGCGCTGTCGACGATGATGCCCATCTCCGTATTCAATAGCCTGGAACGCTCATCCATGTTCATCGAGCCGACGAACACCAATTGCTGATCGACTACGATCGCCTTGGCATGCAGGCTGTGCCCGGATGACTTGCCCATGTCGGTCGCCGATTGCGTCGCTCCCGCCTCCGGGCGCAGCTCGTAGAGTTGCACTCCACCCTCGAGCAGATCCTTGCGGTAGCGGGAGTAACCGGCGTGTACGGCGGGTTCATCGGTGGAAGCCAGTGAATTGGTGAGTACCTTGACCGAAACCCCGTGGGCGGCAAGGCCATCCAGATTGCGCGTGCCACTGTCACCTGGAACGAAGTAGGGTGAGATCAGCAGCACTTCATGTTTGGCCTGGTCGGTCATTGTCCGGATCTGTGGGCCTATCCGCAGCGCTGGCTCATCCTCGGTGGCATCGATTTTCGCCGGCTGGTCGGCGACCAGCATCGCGGGGCCCCAGAACCAGGAGCCAGGGTGATCCGACAATGGGCCGCGGGGCAGATCCTTCAGTGTTGCCTGTGCGTAGTCGGATTGCGCGAATGTGCGCGCCTCACGGGTCAGTTGAGTGCGTAGTTTGGCAAGGTCGTAATGGCTCGCATGCTTGCCTTTGAATGCCGTGACCGGGTAGGCGGCATCGCAGTTCCAGTATTCATCGAAGGCGTGCGATGCATCCTTGACCACGGATCCGATCGCGATCAGGTCAAGGTCGCGAAACGTGGTGGTGCTGCCCGCATCGAAATAGTCATCGCCGATGTTTCGTCCACCGACAATGGCCACGTTGCCATCCACGATGAACGACTTGTTGTGCATACGCCGGTTGAGGCGGTGTGGCTCCAGCAAGAACTGGGTGGCCTTGGAGAGAAAGGACGGATCGCGCGTATTGAACGGGTTGAACAGGCGCACCTCGATATTCGGATGTGCATCCAGCCCCTCGAGCATGTCGATGCCGCCGCTGACGTTGATGTCGTCGAGCAGCAGGCGCACCCGCACCCCCCGATCGGCTGCCAGCAGCAGCCGCTGCGCCATCAGGCGTCCGGTCGCATCGTTGTCGAAAATGTAGTACTGCAAATCGATGGACTGCTTTGCATGGTCGGCCAGTGAAATCCGGCTCATCAGCGCATCGTTGCCCAGCGTCAACAGACGAAAGCCCGATTTGTCGGCATGCTGATCCAGCTCGGTGCGGATATAGCGGGCGCTCGATGTGGCCGTGGTCGCGGGCAGGGCCCTTGACGGATGCTTGACGAAGTCGTGGCGCAGCGACGAGCAGGCACCCAGTGCCAGCATGGAGATGAGCGCAGCTCCCATGACAGCTGAACGTTGCCACATGTGTGTCATATGCTGCCCTGTCCGGAATGGACTCTCGACTTGATTGCGGCCACCCATGTTCCGCTTTCAAGGAAGGCACTGCGTGGTGTTGCCGGGCCGCCGAAGGAAACGATGGCGGCATCCGGGTCACAGTGCGCGCCACGCCGTGAACGCGGCGCGAGCGTCAGCCTCGGGCCAGTCAATCGCTCAGGGGCTGGGCGCCGGCTGAGCAAACCTTGCGATGAAGTCGGACGCGGGCTCCGGTCGCCCCAGGAAAAAGCCCTGGCCGAAATCGCACCCCATGTCAGTCAGCAGGTGCTGCGTGGCCTGGTTTTCGATGCCTTCGGCGACGGTGGTCAGATCAAGGTGGTGGGCCATGTTGATGATTGCTCCGACCAGCTTGGCTGTGCGTGCGTCGTCCATCATGGCACTTACCAGTGACATGTCGATTTTCAGCTCGGTGGCCGGGAACCTTCGCAGGTAGGCAATCGAGGCATAGCCGGTTCCGAAATCGTCGATCGAAACGCGGATGCCGTGATCGCGCAGGCGATGCAGCACATTGACACTCTGTTCGAGATCGTTGACCAGTGCGGTTTCGGTAACCTCCACTACCAGTGCGGTCGGCGCAACGTCCCAGATTTCGAGTGCGCCGATCAGCTGCTCCACCAACCCTGGCCTGGCGAACACCTTGGGCGACAGGTTGATGGCAAAGCTCAGGCCCTGGACTGCGCGCAAAGCCGCGGCGTGTCGCAAGGTCGTGTTGATGCTCCAGCGAGTCAGTGCCGAGATCAGGTCGCTCTGCTCGGCAAACGGCACGAAATCGGAGGGTGCAACCTCGCCATGGCGTGGGCTGCTCCAGCGCGCCAGTGACTCGGCGCCGGTGATCGCACCTGAGCCGAGATGCAGGGTTGGCTGGAAATAGGCGTGCAGGCGGTTGGTCTCGATGGCGTCGCGAAGTTCGTCGTAGAAGATCTCGACCTGGCCGTCGTTGAGCAGGTAGAACGCCGCGTGCTCGCCGCAGCGTTGTGCTTCATCGACGGCCATCTCGGCGCGGCGGCACAGCAGATCCGCGTTGGCGCCATGCTCCGGGGACAGGGCGATTCCCATGATGGGGCGCCCTCGCCACGGCGAGGGCGCCCCGGCGATCGGTTGCTCGAAGGCATTCATCAGGCGGGTGGCGGCCAACAGGGCATGATTGCGATTGCGCATCCCGGGCAGCACGACGGCGAAACTCTCGGCATCCGCGACGAAGACCCGGTCGACCGGGCGCAACGACTGCTCGATCAGCAAGCGTGCCTTTTCCAGCGCCTGTTCACCGTGCCCATAGCCGAATCGCAGGCCGACATCGCGTACCCCATGCACCCGTACCATCATGACCGCGAAGCGCTCCCGCGCCTCCCAAGCGGGATCCAGCTGATCCTGGATCGTGGTGAAGATCTGCTCTCGATTCAGCATGGCAGGGAAGCTCTGGTCATCGGCAGTGAGGCCTGAATGGGTGGCGCCGGAAGGTCATTGCCGCAGGAAGAGCTCGGCGTGGTCGATGCTGAAATCCCCGGCTGCCAGCGTGCACACGATCTCCACTGGAGAGCCGGCCTTGCCTTGATCCATCAGGTTCATCACGCGAAATTCGGTCACCGGATGGCGATCCGGCGTACTCAGGATGGCGACCCTCGGACGCAGCCGCCTGGCATGGTTCTGCGCCATCACGATGGCCACTTCACCGGTGCTCAGTTCGACCAGTGAGCCGGTGGGGTAGACGCCGAGGCAGACCTGGAATTGCTCCACCAGTTCAGCCTGGAACCATTGGTCGCGCGCGGCATAGATCTGGCGCAGGGCGTGGTGACGGGAGATAGCCGCGCGATAGGGGCGATCGCTGGTCATGGCATCGTAGGTATCGATGATGCCGAGCATGCGCCCGGTGAGAGGAATGTCGCTCCCGCTCAGGCCATGCGGGTAGCCGCTGCCGTCATGACGCTCATGATGGGTACGTACGATGTCGATCACGTCTTCGTCGGTGATGTCCGAGCCGGCCACGATCGCCAGACCGTGAGTGACGTGGGAGCGCGCGAGATCCACTTCATGGGCGGTCAGCGAGCCCTGGAACTGCAGCAGGGACTCCGGCAGGGAAGTCTTGCCGACATCCATCAGCAGGCCACCCGCAGCGAGACTGATGATGGTCTCCTCGGCGAACCCCATGTGGCGCCCGAATATCGCAGCCAACGCGCTGCAATTGATGGCATGGCTGTAGGAGTAGCTGTCGCGTTGACGCAGACCATCGATCCAGAAGAACGCATCGGCATTGCGCAATACGCTGGAGACCAGTGGGCGAATGGCCTGCTCGACGAGCTCCACCGACAGCTCACGGCCGCTGACTATATCGTCCGAAATCCGCGCCACCATGGCCGAGGCGTTTTCAAGTGCCCCCCGGACGCGCGGAAGCTCCTGCTCGACCGTGGTGCCATCGTCGTAGCGCACAGCTGCCCGGAAACGCAAGGTTGCGAGGTGGGTGCGGGTGAGCATGGGCCGCGGCGTGTAGGCCACCATGCGACGCGCGTCGACGTACACGTACCGGCACAGGTCGCGAATCGTCTGGATATCCTGCTCTCGCGTCAGCTCGACGCCCTGCAGTGGAAAGGGCGTGTCCTCCCATGGGCGATCGAGCCGGCATACGAACATGCCTATCTGAAGATCGTCCACGTCGATGCAGTGCTCTACGAGCTCAGTACTCACGCCTGCCGCCGGTTGCGCTGATGATGTCGATATCGGGAGCGTATGTCATGGGCACCCGCGGGGGAAGCACCTCGTGCAATGAATGCCGACGCTGGAGCATCACCTTGTCGCGGGACTGTCGGCTGCTCCGCAGCCAGCTTGACGGCACTGAGCAGTTGCGACCGGGCAATGTCCCTCGCGGAACACCGTCCGTGCGTGCCGCGTATCAACCTGCCGGTACCATCGTGTTGCGGGTGCGACGGTAAGCCAGCGCAAACAGGATGACGAACAACAGGTCGACGACGCCGGCGGCCAGCATCAGATTCGACAGGCGATGCTGTGCATACAGCGCCAGCATCGCGAAGCCGAAGCCGGCCTTTTCCAGTATCGCCGGGATCATCAGTGGCCGATGGCGCTGCGGATCACGTGACAGTTGCAGGAACAGCACCTGCCACGCCAGCGCCACCCCGATGAAGCCGTAGTAGTACTCGGCGTGGGTGATGGCCGGTGGGCGCGTTTGCGCCACCATGGCCTCCTGGAAATACATCGGGGCCAGCGCCAGCACACCATAGATGCCGGCGATCAGGAATACCCAGCGCGCAAACTTCATGTCTTTCCCCCGGTTCAGCCACTCGCGATCGCGTGCCTGAGTTTCTGTTCGGCCATGGATAGCAGGTTCTGCGGTCCCACGCTATGGTCGGTTGTGCGTTCGGCCACGGCAATCTTGCGGTTGCCGTGTGAGGCGCTCAGCGCAGCTGTCTGGCCGTAGGTGGCGTTCATCATGTTCTCAAGTTCCTGCTGCGTGTGCCCGAGCGAAATGACCCCGAGTTGCTGAGTCGACCACCGCACGCCGTGCATCCCGGGCAGCAGGTGCACCTGCAGGAACTCCCCTTCGTTGGACAGCAGTCTTGTACCGGCCTGGTTGTCCCGGGCATCGACAGGCAACTGCGGCAGGGCCATGAGACTGACGCCGAGGTACTGTCCCTTGCGTGACTTGTCGTTCCACAGCAACCTGAGCCATTCCAGCGCTGTCTCCCTTTTCATCAGGCCGGTCTCGGCATCGAAATCCGCCAGACAGTGATTCTGCCAGAACAGGTTGAATTGCAGCACGCCGGCCAGGACGGCAGTGCCGCCGGTCACGAACACGACCCACAAGCTGGCCCAATGCGCGGCGTGCAGCGAATGGAGATTCATGCCGTCCATGTCCACGATGGCATCGATCGCGGTAATCGCGATGGCGATCGGCAGCGATTCGAACAGGGTCAGTGGGAACAGCGCAAGCCCGGAGATGTAGATGATGGGCAACTGCCGATAGAGAAATATGGCAGCCGCCTGGGTCTCGCTGATGTGTGCGTGGCTCAGTTGCCAAGTCGTGAAAATGGGCTGGGCATACAGCTCGAACAGTGCTGGTATCGCCATCAGAAACAGCAACGACAGGTAAGACACCAGCCAGGTCGCCCGCTTCATCAGCACCAGCGAGAAGATCAACAGCATACCCAGGCACAGCGTCGCAAAGACGCGACCGAATACCAGCTGAGTGACGATCTCGGTGGGAAAGATCATGATGTCGGCCAGGATCCACAGCGGCACAAGGATCATGAAAACCCACGTCAACACTTCCATGCGGCGCAGGATGATGCCGGCCCGCTCGTGCCCGAACATCGGGGATGCCGGCGACCGAAACAGGTAGATCGGGCGTTCTTCATCGGAGCCTATGAAATAGGACAACTGCTTGCGCAAAAAGACGGCGGGGTTCATCAGATACCTCGGGGCAAGTTCGGAAAGGGAGGATCATGCGATGTGTCAGACAAGCGGGAGTCGTGCTCGCCGGCTGCAGCACTGCGGCCGGCGGACCCCTTACTTGCCGTGGCGATCATAGGGTTTGTCTCGCCATTCGTATTTGACCTAGGGCAAGTCGAATCGCCGGATGGCCGGGGTGGCCTGCCGCTTTCGACGTCACCTGCCTCCTCACCGGCTTGCCGCTGGCGTTACGATGACCGTACCCCGGCTGTCGAGGATCGCCATGTCTGCCCCCGCTACCCTTCTGCTTCCTGCCCGCGCGCCCATGACCGACGCCGGCCGCATCGCCGTAGCGGCGGCGTTTGCGGACGAACTGGCTGGTCGCCGCACGGTGCGCGAATTCGCGCCGACACCGGTGCCGCGGGAGCTCATCGCGCATTGCCTGCGCGCCGCCGGCAGCGCGCCCAGCGGAGCCAACCAGCAACCGTGGCGTTTTGTCGCTGTCGCTGATCCACAGACCAAACGGCGTATTCGCGCCGCGGCCGAGGCCGAGGAGCGCGCGTTCTACGAACATCGAGCGCCGAAGGAATGGCTGGACGCGCTGGCGCCTCTGGGCACGGACGCGGACAAGCCGTTCCTCGAGGTGGCACCCTGGCTGATCGCGATTTTCTACGAGCGCTTCGGTATCGACGCCGAAGGCAACAAGGAGAAGCGTTACTACCCGCACGAGTCAGTCGGCATTGCCACCGGTCTGCTGATCGCCGCGCTGCACCGCGCCGGGCTGGCAACGCTGACCCATACGCCCAGTCCGATGGGCTTCCTCAACGCAGTGCTCGACCGCCCCCGCAACGAGATGCCGTACCTGTTGCTGGTGGTCGGCCATCCCGCCGAAGGCTGCCGCGTGCCGGCAATCGAACGACTGCCGTTGGAGGCCTACGCAAGTTTTCGGGAATAGCCGGAACGGCCTGCCGCCCGACGCAGCCCAGGCTTACCGGGTGTCCTCGCTGGCGAGGGCGTTCTCGGAGGACGACAGAAAGCGATTGCCTCCCAGTTTCTTGGCGCGGTACATCGCACTGTCAACCTGCCGCATCAGCTGCATCTTCTCATCACCGTCCTCGGGATACAGCGCGATGCCAATACTCGACGATATGTACAGGCGATGGTTGCCCAGCTTGAAAGGCCGATTCAATGCGGCTCGAATTTTTTCGGCGACCGCGGGTGCGTCCTTCGGCGATTTGATGTTGTTCAGAAGCACCACGAATTCGTCGCCGCCGACCCGGCCGACCGTGTCCGATTGGCGTACGCAACTTCTGATGCGATTGGCCGCCTCGCACAACAGGACGTCACCGGTGGCATGACCGTAGGTGTCGTTGACCTGTTTGAAGCGGTCCAGATCGATGTACAGCAGGGAGATTTTTTCGTGGTTCCGGCGCGCTCCGGCCAGCGCCTTGTGGAGGCTTTCGTCAAACCATTCCCGGTTGGGCAGATCAGTCAGCGTGTCGTGGCGCGCCATGTGTCGCAGCCGGGTCTCGGTCTGCTTGCGCTCGATCGCCGCAGCCACCTGCAGCGAGACAAAATCCAGCAGATCCTTGTCCTGTTCCGTGTAGCGCACGTCGCCGGAATAGCTCTGCACCACCAGGGTGCCGATGATGCCCTTCTGCCCGCGCAGCGGGATGCCAAGCCAGTCGAGAGAAGCCCTGCCGACGATGCGATCCACGTGTTCGGATAATGTCACTTCGTTGTTCGGCGTCAGCAGCAGTGCCCGACCGGTGCGAATGACCTCCGCACTCAGGGTGCCACTGTCGAGCTTGCGCGGGGCCGGTGCTTCGTCGTGTTCGTCGATGTAGTAGGGGAAGCTCAATTCGTCCTTCTTGGCGTCATACAGTGCGACGAAGAAGTTGGCAGCTGGAATCAGCGCGCCGACGATCTGGTGAATGTGCTGAAACAACGCAAGCAGGTCCTTGGCCGAATGGGCGGCCTCCGAAATGGCATGCAGCGCGCCGCGCATGGACTCCGCTTGCCTGAGTTCGGTGATATCGCGCGCCACCGCAATCCTCAACTGGTCGGCTTCGGACCAGCGCGCCGACCACATGATGTGGACGATCTTGCCGTCCTTGCGCCGGTAGCGGTTCACGAAATGTGGGCTGGGCTGCCCCGTCATCACGGCTGCCGCCACCTCAAGGGTTTTCCCGCGATCCTCGGGCAGCACCATGTCGATCATCGAACGACCGATCATTTCCTCGGGCGTGTAGCCGAAAACGCGCTTGCCCGCGGCGCTGACGAAGACAAAGCGGCCTTCGGCATCGACCATGCAGACCGCGTCGAGCAGAAGATCCATCACGTTGGCGAGTGGGGCGGGGGTAGGGGATTCCATCGGACTCAGAAACCGGGTGTGCCCGCAACCAGCAAAATGACGGAGGTCGCGGTGTGTCTGTGGATCATCAATACAGCGGCGCGCCAGGAAGCAGTCTGTCGATCGGGTAGCCGCATTGTTGCGCGCTGCCTGATGCTCTCGAACAGTACACGGTTCATGCCGGGTTTGCGTGAGGATCCACAAGTATCGGCGTCCGGGGCTGTCGACCATGGTCCAATGGTCACCGGCATCCTGCTCGCCCGGCCGGTGGTCGGCCCATGCCGGTGGCAGCCGCGACAGCCAGCTCGCCGGTTCTCGACCGACAGGAGGCATTGCTGAGCATGAACGAATCCTGTGCGCCAATGCCAAACATACGGGATAGTCACGGGTTGTCGACCCATCGCTGCCTATAACGACCACGCCTGCAATAGGGCAGGTTTATTTCGGAGATTTGCGATGGGCCACAATCGAGTCGAAGACAGCAAACGTCAGAGCAAGGGCAGCGCCAGGGAAATGGCCGGCAAGGTCAGCGGCAACAAGACCAGGGAAGCGGCTGGCAAGCTGGAAAGGAACAGGGGCAGGGTCCAGAAGGGAGTCGACAGGACAGCGGATGAACTGCGCGACGAGGACAAGCGACGCCACTGAGCGCCGGATGTCCGAAAACAGCAAGCGGGCGTGTGGCTGAGTCCATGCGCCCGCGGCTGCAGGCGCGGTTCCCGTCTTGCGGCAGGCGCGTGAATGGGGCTTGGGCATGGCCTGCGGCCGCGATGTCGGCTGGTACGGTCACCACGGGCGATGAATGAATCGACACCCGGGGAGTCCTGCGCGACACTTGTCCGGAAAAAACAGGAGACGCGTCATGAGTGGAAAAACGCCAGTCGGAAGCTGGATAGGGGCTGTTGTCGTGGTACTGGCCGTGGTCGTGGCCGGCATGTATCTCTCACGCAAGGCGCTGCAGCCCGACACGCAGGAGGCATCGGCTCCAGCGGCATCGGCATCCGTCGTGACGGCGGCGACCACTCCCCTGGCCGCCATCCAGCATCCGATCGAACACGCCGCGGCGCCCGCGCCGGCGGCGACCGTGCCCTTGCCGGCGCTGGCCGACAGCGACGCCAGCGTGGCGTCAGCATTGGCATCGCTCGGCGGCGCCCATCTCGGCCAGCTGCTGGTGCCCGGCCAGATCATCCCGCACATCGTGGCGACGATCGACGCGCTGCCGCGTCAGGGACAGGCCACCGCGATGCTTCCGCTACGTCCTCCCAAGGGGGCATTCATCACGCGCAGTGTGGATGGCCAGACGGTGATCAGCGAGCGGAACGCCGAGCGCTATGCGCCGTACATGGCGATCATCGACCATGTCGACAGCAAGGCGCTGGTGGCGTGGTACGTGCACCACTACCCGCTGTTCCAGCAGGCGTACCAGCAGTTGGGTTATCCGAAAGGCTATTTCAACGATCGCCTGGTCGTGGTGATCGACCACCTGCTGGCCGCGCCCGAGCTGAGTCAGCCGGCGGCGCTGGTGAAGCCCGAGGCGTTCTACCGCTACCAGGATCCCGCGCTGGAATCGCTTTCATGCGGGCAGAAGATGCTGCTGCGCGTTGGTCCCGCCAACGAGGCCAGGATCAAATCGACATTGCGCGCGATCCGCAGCGAGTTGACCGGACAGATCCTGCCTGCCGCAGCGGCGGTGGCCAGCACGCCGCAGTGAACGCCTTGTCCGGCACACGGCGGCATCGACGACGGGTGGCATAGGGCGCATGGCGATTCGACGGCACCCGCCTGCGGCGCCTGATTCGCACGCCGCCACTTCCGCCGAGGGGCACCGCCTGTTTTTCGCGTTGCTGCCCGATGCCGACACACGAACCCGCCTGGCCGGGGTGGCAACCGCGCTCCGCGCCGACCGGCCCGGCTGGCGCGCCCACTGGATCCATCCGGATCGCTACCACGCCACGCTGCATTTTCTGGGCAACTATCCGAGCTTCCGTCCGGATCTGGTGGCCGCGGCCCGCACGGCGGCGCAGATCGTCCATGCAGCACCGTTCGAGTGGACGCTCGACCACGCAGCCAGCTTCCCCGGGCGTCGACCGCCCTGTGTGCTGCGTTGCTCGGCCGTGCCCGGCGCGCTGCAGCAGCTGTGGCACGCCTTGCATCACGCCCTGGCGCTGGCCGGGCAGGGCGACCGACTGGCGAACGACTTCATACCGCATGTCACTTTGGCCTATGGCGAGGAGGCGCTGGCTGAGCCGGTGGCCGTCGCGACGGTGCGCTGGCAGGCGGAGGACTTTGCCCTGCTGCACAGTGTGACCGGGCAAGGCGACCATCAGATTCTCGGACGCTGGCCGCTGGTGCCAAGGATCCCGTGAACCTGCCGCCCATGCCGCTTGCGCCCGCAACGGTTTTCGTGAATAACTCCATGATGGCGTATCGGCAATGCAATCGCGGTGCGGTCCGGAGTCGGCGGGCCACAGTGCAGCAGCAACAGGGGAAACGTTTGATGGCGATGCAATGGCAACCCGGCGCAGATTTCACCGAGTGTGCGGGTGCCTGTGCGGTTCGATGCCTCGTGCGCGCCTTGCGTGCGCCGATCAGCGCAGGTGCTGCATGAGCGCTGCGGGTTTGCCCGGCAGCCTGGTCTGCGTCGGCCTCGGCATGACGCTGGGTTCGCACCTCGGCCCACTGGCGCGCAGCCATATCGAACAGGCCGACGTGGTGTTCGCCGGCCTTTCCGATGGCATCGTGGAGCTGTGGCTGACACGCATGCACAAGGACGTGCGCAGCCTGCAGCCGTACTACCGCGAGGGCACCTCGCGCATGCACACCTACCGGCAGATGGTCGAGGCGATCCTGACCGAGGTGCGTGCGGGCAAGCGGGTCTGCGGCGTGTTCTACGGTCATCCCGGCGTATTCGCCTGGGCGCCGCACAAATCGATCGAGGTCGCCCGCCGCGAAGGCTACCCCGCGCACATGGAGCCGGGCATCTCCGCCGAGGACTGCCTGTATGCCGATCTGGGCATCGATCCGGGCAGGTTCGGCTGCCAGCACTACGAGGCCAGCCAGCTGCTGTTCTACCAGCGCCGGATCGACCCGACCGCCTACCTGGTGCTGTGGCAGGTGGGGCTGGTCGGCGACCAGTCGCTGGCGCGCTTCTCCACCGGCCCGGCCTACCGCGAGTTGCTGGTCGAGGTGCTGGCGCGGGACTACCCGCTCGACCACGAGGTGATCATCTATCGCACGCCGACCTTGCCGATCCAGCAGGCGCGGATCGAAAGGGTGGCCCTGGGTGAGCTGCCGCAGGCGGACATCGGCATGGCTGATACGGTGGTGATTCCGCCGG
>JAPHUU010000184.1 GCA_026193555.1 Rhodanobacter sp. | reverse complement strand
CCGTAGCTGAGATCCGAGCCCGCAGAGATGTCCACTGGCGGTGCCGGCGGTGCCGGTGGCGCCGGTGGCGGTGCCTGGTAAGCGTTGGCCGAAACCTCCTGCACCGGCGGCGGTGGTGCCGGCGGTGGTGGGGTCGGTGGCGGCTTCAGCTGCTTGATGATCTTCGGCGGCGGCTGCTTCGGCGGCTCCGGCGGCGGCGGCGGCGGCGGCGGCGGCGGCGGCGGCGGCTCGATGAAGTTCACCCGGACGATGCGCTCCTTTTCCTTGTGTTGATGATTTGGAGGCGCCATCGGCGCCACCATCAACAGGAATGCGAATGCATGCAGCCCGATGGCCACTGCCAGTGCCGAGGTGCGTTTCCAACTGAACGGCTCGCGCCCGTTTTGTTCGTTACTTGAGGCCATCTTTCACTGTCTGAAGCTGATCAATCGGAAGTTAACGTTGCCCGCAGGGCGTGGCCCGAAACCGTCTTGTGGCTGGACGGAACTCGCCGCTGGGGAACGCAGGAAAAGGTCTTTTACGGTACAACAGCATGTGGCTTTTGTATAGCGCCTGAGCGGGTGGTGAATGGACGTCCGTCTCAGCCGCGGCCACGCCGTTCAGAACATGTACTTGCCTGCCCTTGCGGACACCTATCGCCTCTTGTGGGAGGCTCCCGCCGCCTTGAGCCAAGCCTTGGCTTTCTCGGCCGTTTCGGGTTGCTGTGCAGCGCGTTTCATCGCTGCGATCGCTGCCGGGTTGTTCTTCAGCCCCCTTTCGCTTTCCGCGAGCAGCATGTAGGCCGTTCCCATGTGCTTGACACCCTTGCTGATGCTTTCCTGGAGAAGCCGTTTGGCTTGAGCGTACTTGCTTTCTGTCAGGTAGAGATGCCCTTCGCGCAGGGCTGCCTCGCCATCCGTCGCAGTAGCGGCTGCCTTTCGGTAGGCGTCCATGGCCTTGCTGACGTTGTCCGTCAGTTCGGCGGCCTGACCCAGTAGCATGTAGTTGTTGGAGCTGCCGGTGACTATGCCCTTGGCGATACCTTCCTCAATGACTCCTATTGCCTTGAGCGCAGTCGGCTTCGGGTCATCCTTGGACTGCCCGGTGATCAGGTAGAGCTTGGCGAGGTTCACGTAGTTGGATTCGGACTTGAGATGACCGTCGGCTCGAGCCTTTTCCATCAACTGAATGGCCTCGGGGTACTTCTGCGCCTGCATCAGCACCGCCACGGCGTTGTTCATCGCGTTTGGATCGTCGGGATTCGAAGCCAGCAGCTCCTGTGCCAACTTGGCGGCCTTGTCTGCCTGGCCCGACTCCGAATAGCTCGCCATCAGCAGTTGATTCCAGCTCTCTTCCGGCTTGTCAGTCAGGGACTTCGCCTTGGTGAGTGCTGCGATCGCCTCGGTGTACTTGCCGAGACGGTAATAGGCGTTGCCTTCCACGGCATACGAGTTCGCGGTCTCCTTGCGGCCTTCCGCGCGCCACTTGGCAATGGTGTCCAGAGCCGCCTGATACTGCTCGTCGGCGAGCTGGAATTGCGCCAGTTCGTACTGGAGCTGGAAGTAGGTGTCGTTCGGCATGACGCCGAGGGCGAGCGATTGTTGCAGCAGCGCGATCGCCCCTTTGAAATCGTGGTCCTTGTATTTCAGCGTGGCCAGACCCTGGAGGGCCAGCGTCTGGGCATACTTGCTCCTGCTGCCGTCGACGATCGGCTGCAGCAACTGCACGGCCTTGATCTTGTCCCCTGAATTGGCCGAATCCAGACCCTCATTGAGAGTCTTCAGCTCTTTCGCGCTGGTTAGATCGAGCTTCGGCGCAACGCGCGTGGCGTTGGGATAGAGCACTTCCTGCTTCTGCTTCGCGGCATGGTGCTCGCGCGCCAGCAGCGGACTGCCAACCATCGACAGCAACAACGCTGCGCTCGCCAGTACCTTGAACCCCAGGCCATGCTTCATGATCGTCCTCATTGTCTGTGTTCGCGCATCAATGGATGCGGGGGGATTTCCAAGCCTAACCGGAACTTGCTACCGATAACAAGTTGCGGTGCGACATGAAAGATTGTTAAAAATCAATAATTTGGCCATACGTCCTCGTATGGAGTGCGGCGGCAGTACTTCACAGTGATTGACTGTTGGCAGTCGCGTTCCCTGTCTGAAAGGGGCGCCGGTGAGGGAGCCCTTGCCCAATACCTCAAATATCCAGATTGGCCACTTTCAGTGCGTTCGCCTCGATGAAGTTGCGACGGGGCTCCACCGCTTCACCCATCAACATCGAGAACATCT
>JAPHUU010000071.1 GCA_026193555.1 Rhodanobacter sp. | reverse complement strand
TGCCGGCGACGTGCTGGTGAAGTTTGATCCCAGCGATGCGCAAGTGGCGCTGGCAGAGGCGAAGGCCAACCTCGCCAGCACCGTGCGCAAGGTGCGCGGACTTTACAGCCGCGTCAGCGGCGCGCAGGCCGAGGTGGCGTCGCGCCAGGTGGCGGTGGACCGGGCTCGCGCCGACTACCGCCGCCGGCACGACCTGGCCCGGTCGGGCGCCATTTCAGCCGAGGAACTGGCACACGCCCGCGATGCGCTGACCGCCGCCGAGAGCGCACTGGCCGCGACCCGCCAGCAGTACCGCACCAGCAAGATGCTGGTCGACGACACGGTGGTGGCCTCCCATCCGGATGTGCAGATCGCCGCCGCCAGACTGCGCTCGGCCATGCTCGACGACGCACGCACGACGATGGTCGCTCCGATGGACGGCTATGTGGCCAAACGCTCGGTGCAGCTCGGCCAGCGCGTGCTGCCCGGCACCGCGCTGATGGCGGTCGTCCCGCTCCACGGCGTGTGGGTCGATGCGAACTTCAAGGAAACCCAGCTCACCCACATGCGGATCGGCCAGCCGGTCGAGATCGAGTCCGACGTCTATGGCAGCACGGTGAAGTACAAGGGCAAGGTGCAGAGCCTGGGCATCGGCACCGGCAGTGCGTTCTCGCTGTTGCCGGCACAGAACGCCACCGGCAACTGGATCAAGATCGTGCAGCGCATCCCGGTGCGGGTGGTCTTCACCGACCCGCACCAGCTGGACCGGCATCCCTTGCGTCTGGGCATGTCGATGGACGTGGAAGCCAGCACGCACGACCGCAGCGGCCCGACGCTGGCGCAGCAATCGCCGACGAAGCCTGCCTTCAGCACCGACGTGTACGGGCTGCGACTGGCGCGGGCCGATGCGCTGATCGCGCAAATCATCCACGCCAACATGGCGGGCGGCAAATAGCACGCGGCAGGAGCGCACTTTGTGCGCGACGCGTTGCAAACATGCAGCAAGTGCATCGCGCACAGGGTGCGCTCCTACATGATTGACAGAGCCCGATGACCGCACAATTCCGTCCACCCAATCTGGCGCTGAGCACGATCGGCCTGTCGCTGGCGACCTTCATGCAGGTGCTGGACACCACGATCGCCAACGTCTCGCTGCCGACCATCGCCGGCAATCTGGGCGTGAGCAACGACCAGAGCACCTGGGTGATCACCTCGTTCGCGGTCAGCATGGCGATCTCGCTGCCGCTGACCGGCTTCCTGACCCGCCGTTTCGGCGAGGTGAAGCTGTTCATCTGGTGCACCCTGCTGTTTGCGCTGACCTCGTTCATGTGCGGCATCTCGGAGAGCATGCCCATGCTGCTGGTGTTCCGCGCGCTGCAGGGCGCGGTGGCCGGGCCGATGTACCCGATCACGCAGAGCCTGCTGATCAGCATCTACCCGCCGGCCAAGCGCGGCATGGCGCTGGCCTTGCTGGCGATGGTGACGGTGGTGGCGCCGATCGCCGGCCCGATCCTCGGCGGACTGATCACCGACAGCTATTCCTGGCCGTGGATCTTCTTCATCAACGTGCCGATCGGCATCTTCGCCAGCACGGTGGTGGCCAGCCAGATGAAGGGCCGGGCGGCGAAGACCGAGCGCCCGAAGTTCGACTATGTGGGCCTGATCACCCTGATCATCGGCGTGGGCGCGCTGCAGATCGTGCTGGACAAGGGCAACGACGCGGACTGGTTCAACTCCACCTTCATCGTCATCACCAGCATCGTGTCGGCGATCGCGCTGGCGATATTCCTGATCTGGGAACTCACCGACAAGGATCCGATCGTGGACCTGCGGCTGTTCCGCCACCGCAACTTCACCGCCGGCACGCTGGCGATGGTGCTCGGCTATGCGGCGTTCTTCTCGATCGCACTGCTGGTGCCGCTGTGGTTGCAGCAGGACCTCGGCTACACCGCGACCTGGGCCGGCTACGCCACCGCGCCGCTGGGCGTGATCCCGGTACTGCTGACGTTCTTCGTGGGCAAGTACGCTACCCGCATGGACCTGCGCCTGCTGGCCTCGGCGTCGTTCCTGGTGATGGGCGCGACCTGCTTTCTTCGTGCCGACTTCTTCATCGGCATCGACTTCCATCACGTGGCGCTGGTGCAACTGATCCAGGGGCTGGGCGTGGCGCTGTTCTTCATGCCGGTGCTGACGATCCTGCTGTCGGACCTGCAGCAGAACGAGATCGCGGCCGGCTCCGGCCTGTCGACCTTCCTGCGCACGCTGGCGGGCAGTTTCTCGGCCTCGATCACCACCCTGCTGTGGACCCGCCGCGCGGTACTCCATCACGCGCAGCTGGCCGAGCACGTCAACGTCTACAG
>JAPHUU010000335.1 GCA_026193555.1 Rhodanobacter sp. | reverse complement strand
TGGCCAGTGCGGCGAAGGTAAAGCGCAGCGCATCGGTGCCGATCGAAGGGATGCCGTCCGGGTAATCCTTGCGGATGCGCTTCTCGACCTTGGCGCGCACCTGCGGCAGCAGCAGCGAGCGGGTGGATTTCTCCACCAGCGGCTCCAGCTCGATGCCATCGATCAGGTCCAGCGGGTCCAGCGTGTTGCCCTTGGACTTGGACATCTTCTGGCCTTCCGCATCACGCACGATGGCGTTGATGTAGACCTCGCGGAACGGCACCTGACCGACGAAATACTTGGTCGCCATCACCATCCGCGCGACCCAGAAGAAGATGATGTCGAAGCCGGTGACCAGCACCGCACTGGGCAGGAAGATCTTGTCGGCTTGCCAGTCCGCGACGATCTCGCCGCGCTCGTTCTTCACCGGCCCGTCGCCGGGCCAGCCCAGGGTGGAGAACGGCCACAGCGCGGAGGAGAACCAGGTGTCCAGCACGTCCTCGTCCTGGCGCAGCGCACCGACTGGCGGCGTGGCGGCATGCGCACGCGCGTCGGCCTCGTCCTCGCCCACGAAAATGTTGCCCGCCTCGTCGTACCACGCCGGGATGCGATGGCCCCACCACAGCTGGCGGCTGATGCACCAGTCCTGGATGTTGTCCAGCCACTGGGTATACGTCGTCGTCCAGTTCTCCGGCACGAACTTGATCTCGCCGGACGTCACCGCTTCCAGCGCCGGCTCGGTGATCGCCTTGCGGCCACCGATCGTGCCGGCTGGCTTGGCACGGCCTTCGGGTAGCACGTCGGTGGTCAGGTCGACGAACCACTGATCGGTCAGCATCGGCTCGATCACCGCGTCCGAGCGCTGGCTCACCGGCACCTGCAGCTTGTGCGGCCTGGTCTCGACCAGCAGGCCGGCTGCCTCGAGATCGGCCAGTACAACTTTGCGCGCTTCGTAACGATCCAGACCGCGGTACTTTTCAGGACCGTTCTCGTTGACCTTGGCTTCCAGAGTGAAAATGGTGATGGGCGGCAGCTGATGCCGCTGGCCGATCGCGTAATCGTTGAAGTCGTGCGCGGGGGTGATCTTCACGCAGCCGGTGCCGAATTCGCGGTCCACGTAATCGTCGGCGATCACCGGAATCGTGCGGCCGGTCAGCGGCAGGTGCAGCGATTTTCCGACCAGGTGCGCATAGCGTTCGTCCTCCGGATGCACCGCCACGGCGACGTCGCCCAGCATGGTCTCCGGACGGGTGGTGGCCACCACCAGACTGTCAGCGCCATCGACCGTCATGTAGCGGATCGACCACATGTGGCCGTCGCGCTCGACGTTGTTCACTTCCAGATCCGACACTGCGGTGCCCAGCACCGGATCCCAGTTCACCAGCCGGTTGCCGCGGTAGATCAGGCCGGCGCGATACCACTCGATGAACACCTTGCGCACCGATGCCGACAATCCCTCGTCCATGGTGAAGCGCTCGCGCGACCAGTCGGCGGCGGCGCCGATCCGGCGCATCTGGTGGGTGATGGTGGAGCCGGACTCCTCCTTCCACTTCCACACCCGCTCGATGAACGCGTCACGGCCGAGGTCGTGGCGGGTCTTCTCCTCCACGGCGAGCTGGTTCTCGACGATCTTCTGGGTGGCGATGCCGGCATGGTCGGTACCGACCTGCCACAGCGTGTTCATCCCGCGCATGCGCTGGTAGCGCACCAGCATGTCCATCACCGTCTGCTGGAACGCATGCCCCATGTGCAGCGTGCCGGTGACGTTCGGCGGTGGCAGCAGGATGCAATACGGATCGCCCTTGCCCGACGGCTGGAACGCGCCGATGGCCTCCCAGTGTGCATACCACCTGGATTCGATCTGGGCTGGCTCGAAACTCTTTTCCATCGGGATTGGGCTCGCTGGCGCGCACGGGGCGCGCACTTCTGTCATGGGGAAAGCCGGTGATTGTACGGGGAGGGCGCCGGGCTGCCAAAACGGCGCCTTCCATCTTTTGGCCTTTGCGGGAGAGGGCGCGGGGAAATATGCATGGATCGCAGGCGAGCCGGGTCGCGAAAGTCCAGCTGCACCTGCCCGTCGCCTCAACCATCTGCCCCCCAACGCGTCGGGGGAGGCCGGAGGGAGCCAAGCGCTACGGCAACGCGAGGCCTGCTCGCCGCACCAGCAGAGCGGCGAGCAGGCCGCCGAAACGTTCGCTGTGCCTGGCGACTTCGCAGACGAGCACCAGCACGGCGGCGGTGATCAGGCATGTGGAGACCAGCCACACCATCAGCCCGACGCCGTGCAGTGAGGTGCTCAGGCGCGCAGGGTGCGTCCGTAGGCGTGGACTTCGTCCACCAGCACCTTGACGTTGTCGGGGTCGACTTCCGGGGTGATGCCGTGACCGAGGTTGAACACGTGCCCGGGGTGGTTGCCATAGCTGTCCAGCACCACGCGTGCCTCGCGACGGATCACGTCGGGGCTGGCGCGCAGGATCGCGGGATCGAGGTTGCCCTGCAGCGCGACGCGGCCCGCGACGGCGACGCGGGCGTCGGCCAGATCGATGGTCCAGTCGACGCCGAGGCCGGCACAGCCGGTGTCGGCCATTTCGGCCAGGTGTGAGCCTGCACCCTTGGAAAACAGGATGACCGGCAACTCGCGCGAGGCGGGATCGCTTTGCAGGGCGGCGACGATCTGTGCCATGTAGCGCAGCGAGAATTCGCGGAACGGGGCGGGGCCGAGCAGGCCGCCCCAGGTATCGAAGATCATCAGCGCCTGGGCGCCGGCGGCGGCTTGGGCGATCAGATAGGCGGCGACGGACTGCGCCAGCGTGGCGAGCAGCTGGTGGGCGAGTTTCGGCTCGTTCCAGCACATTGCCTTGAGCGTGGCGAAGTCGCGCGAGCCCCGGCCCTCGACCATGTAGCAGGCCAGCGTCCACGGGCTGCCGGAGAAACCGATCAGCGGCACACGGCCGTGGAGTTCCCGGCGGATCAGCCGCATGGCGTCCATCACGTAGCGCAGCTCGCCATCCATGTCGGGTACGGCGAGCCTGGCGATGTCGGCGGCGCTGCGCACCGGACGGGCGAACTGCGGGCCCTCGCCCTGGGCGAAGGACAGGCCCAGGCCCATCGCATCGGGAATGGTGAGGATGTCGGAGAACAGGATCGCCGCGTCGAGATCGAAGCGGTCCAGCGGCTGCAGGGTGACCTCGCAGGCATATTCGGGATTCTGCGCCAGGCCCATGAAGCTGCCGGCGCGACCGCGGGTGGCCCGGTATTCCGGCAGATAGCGGCCGGCCTGGCGCATCACCCATATCGGCGTGGTATCGGTGGGCTCGCGGCGCAGCGCGCGCAGGAAGCGGTCGTTCTTCAGTACATCAGGCATGGTCATCAACTTGTGAGGTGGGTGTCAGCGGCCGTACGGGCCTTCCTGTCCCTGGGCGAACATCACCCGGTAGCCGCGCTTGATCTGGGCATCGCGGGCTTTCTCGAACGCGGCGGTGGCTTCGTCGCGCTCGAGATACTGTTCGCGCTTGAGCGTGGCGCGGCCACCCTCGATTCCGGATTCGCGGTACAGCGTCCAGCCGCCAAGCAGATCCTGCTCCAGCGTGATCTGGACGTAGCGTGGTGCCTCGGCGGTGCCGGGCACGGTTTGCAGGTAAAGGCGCATGGTGTCCGTTGATCAGTGCAGCGCGGGAGGCCGCAGCCCCGCCATTCTAGAAGGCTGAGGCGCTGGTAGCGAGCGCGGGGATGACGCAGCGTGTGGTCAACGCTTCAGGGTTGGTGCGTGGCGGCCTGCAGGATGGCCAGCACATCCGCTTCGGCAACGCCGCCGACGATTTCCGCACGACCGATGCCGCGCCACAGGATCAGTCGCAGCTGGCCGGCGCTGTTCTTCTTGTCCAGCCGCATCAGCGCGAGCAGCGGCTGGGGATCCATGCCGGGCGGAATCGCGATGGGCAGGCCGAGTTTCTCGAGCAGGCGCTGCAGCCGTCCGGTGTCGGCAGCCTCGCTCATGCCGAGGCGTTCGGACAGCTGCGCGGCCAGCCGCATGCCGATCGCCACGCCCTCGCCATGCAGCAGGGTGGTGTAGTGGCCGGCGGTTTCCAGGGCATGGCCGAACGTGTGGCCGAGGTTGAGCAGGGCGCGTTCGCCCTGTTCGGTTTCGTCGCGGGCCACCACACCGGCCTTGTAGCGGACCTTGCGGGCGATCGCCTCGAGCACGGTGGCGGGGTCGCGGGCGGCCAGCGCGTCGGCATGCTGTTCCAGCCAGCTGAAAAACGCGGTGTCGCCGATTGCCGCGCCCTTGACCACCTCAGCCCAGCCAGCGCGGTATTCGCGCTCGGGCAGGGTGGCCAGGGTGTCGATGTCGGCGACCACCGCGCGCGGCTGATGGAATGCGCCGGCGAGGTTCTTGCCGACCGGCAGGTTGACGCCGGTCTTGCCGCCGACCGAGGAGTCAACCATGGCCAGCAGGGTGGTCGGGATCTGGATGAAGTCGATGCCGCGCATCCAGCAGGCCGCGGTGAAGCCGGCCAGGTCGCCAACCACACCACCGCCGAGCGCGATCACGCAGGCATCGCGGGTGGCGCCGAGCTGGCCCAGCGCTTCCAGCGCACGGCCGACGTTGGCGAAGCTCTTGTGCGCCTCTCCGTCGTCGAGCAGGAACGACGACCAGTGCAGGCCATCGAGCCCCTGCGCCACGCGTTCCAGATACAGCGGCGCCACCGTGGTGTTGCTGATCACCAGCGCATGACGGCCACGCAGCATGGTGCGCCAGCGCGCGGGATCGGCAAGCAGGCCGGCGCCGATCCATACCGGATAGCTGCGCTGGCCGAGGGCGACCGTGATGGTCTGGATGGCAATGTTGTTCATGCGCTCTGTTGGGGCCTTGCGGTGGGTTGGCGCTGCCAGTGACGGTCGATCAGGGTGATGCAGCGCGCGCTGGCAGCGAGCGCGCTGCCGTGTTCACCGGGCACGGCGAGATCGGCGATTTGCTGGTACAGCGGCGCGCGAGTCTGCGCCATCGCCTGCAGCCGTTCGCGGCGATCCCCTCCTGCCAGCAAGGGGCGATGGGTGTCGCGTTCGAGGCGTTCGAGCTGCTGCTCGATGCTGGTCTGCAACCAGATCACGTAGCCACGTTCGATCAGCCATTGGCGATTGGATGGCGCCAGCACGGCGCCAGCGCCGGTGGCCAGCACGATGCCGGTGCGCTGGGTATATTCGTCCAGCAAGGCGCTTTCGCGAAGGCGAAAGCCCGTCTCGCCCTCGATTTCGAAAACCGTGTTCACGTCGACACCGGTATGCCGTTCGATCTCCTGGTCGAGATCGACGAAGGGCAGTCCATAATGTTCGGCAAGCCGGCGACCGACCGACGTCTTGCCGGCGCCGGTGGGACCGATGATGAACAGATTGCACGACGGATTCATGGACAAATCCTAACAGGGCAGACGCGAGGGTTGCGGTGAACGAAAGGGTGTTGCTGGCCGGCTGTGGCGATCTCGGTCTGCGCGTGGCGCAGCGTCTGCTGGCGCGCGGCGATGAGGTGTGGGCCTTGCGACGCCAGCCACCCGCCTCGCTCGACAGCGGCATCCGCTGGTTGCGCGGCGATCTGACCCGGCCGGAAACTCTGCGCGCATTGCCGGGCGGCATCACCCGGATGGTGTATCTGCCGACACCGGACCGACGAGAGCCTTCGGCCTATCGCGCGACCTTTGTCGATGGCCTGCGCCATCTGCTCGATGCGTTGGGCCATGCGTCCTTGCAGCGGGTGCTGCTGGTTTCCTCCAGCGCCGTCTACGGTGACCATGCGGGTGACTGGGTGGACGAACGCACCGTGCCTGCACCGCCAGGTTTCAACGGTGCGGTACTGCTGGAGGCCGAGCGGTTGCTGGCGGCGCGACCCATCGGCGCGGTAGTGCTGCGGCTGGCGGGGCTGTATGGCCCCGGCCGGCTGCAACTGTTCGATCGGTTGCGTGCGGGACAGGCACGGGTTCCGCGAACGACCCCGCATTGGGCCAACCGCATGCATGTCGAGGATGCCGCCACGGCGATCGTGCACCTTTTGGCGCTGGCCGATCCGATGCCGCTGTACCTCGGCGCGGACAGCACGCCGTTGCCACTGGACGTGCTGTACGACTCACTGGCTGAGCTGATCGGTGCGCCGCGGCCACAGGAAGGCTCGGCACCTGCCGGGATCGGCAGCAAGAAACTCTGCAATGCGCGGCTGCTGGCCAGTGGATTCGTGCCACGCTGGCCCGACGCACGCGATGGCTACGCAGCATTGCTCGATGCCTGACCCGTTATTCATCACACCAGGGAGAACCCGCATGGCCACTTCGATACCGCATCACCAGGTCACCACCAGCAACGAGCTGCCGGGGTGTCGCGTCGTGCGTTCGCTCGGCATCGTACGCGGCATCACGGTGCGTTCGCGCAGCGTGATCGGCAATCTTGGCGCGGCACTGCAGACCCTGGTCGGTGGCAATATCTCGATCTATACCGAGCTGTGCGAGAAGGCACGCGAGGAAGCCTTCGAGCTGATGCTGCAGCACGCCGCCGCGATGGGTGCCAATGCAGTTCTGGCGATGCGCTACGACGCCAATGATGTTGCCGAAGGGGTCACTGAAGTGCTGGCCTACGGCACGGCGGCGCAGGTCGAACCGGCAGGCTGAAAGGGGGCTTGAGTCGCCACGGGTTCGCGTGCCGCGCTCAGGCGTGAGTGATCGCAGTGACCTGTCGGGCGGTGTCGAACTCGACGCAGGTGTCGGCCAGTGCTGGCAGGGTCGCCAGCGCGTGCCGGCTCAACCGCTCGAAGTGCGCCAGGAACCGATCCATCGCTGCGGCATCCATCGCCAGTGGCGCATGGCGCGCCAGCAGCGCCTGCTCCTGTTCGCCACGCCAGCGACGCACGATGTCCCAGCTCGGAGCCTGCAGCACGATCAGCGCGTCGAACTTGCGCCATAGCGGCTGGTAGCTGCGCAGCTGCTTGTTGACCCAGTGGCGCCAGCTGCCATCGGGGTCTTCATCGCGTTCCAGCGCATTGGCCGGTGTGGCAAGTGCAGCCTGCAGCTGCGGACGGATGCCCAGCGCCCAGCCTTCCACGATCACCAGCTTCGGGGGCCGGGTGATGCGTGGCCAGCGCGACGGTGTGATACGCGTGTCGCGCCCCTTGTCGAAGCGCGGGTGTGTCACCGGCAGCTTCGCGGACGCCTGCGGCAACGCAGCCAGCACCGACATCAACAGCTCGATCTCATGCGTGCCGGGGACGCCGCGCGTGCGCAACAGCGGATGCACCTGCTGGGCCAGCGCCTCACGGTCACTGCGGGCATAGTAGAAGTCGTCCAGCGAGAGCACCACGGTGTGCCAGCCCCGGGCCTCGGCCTGCGCCTTCATCTCCCGGGCAAGCGTGCTCTTGCCGCTGCCCTGCAGGCCGGACAGGCCCAGGATCCAGGGGCGTCGTGCGCGGGCAATGGACTCGGCATAGTGATCGAGCAGGCGACCAGCGAGTGCAAGCATGTCGGTGCTGGCTGGCGACTTCATCCGTGATCAGCCAGACCGTACCGGTTGGCGCGGCAGGCAGGCAGGCGCCCGGCGCCCCGTGTCATCAGCCGCAGCCGCGTCATGGCGAAAGGCGGGTTCGAGCTACTGGATGGGTTGGGCATTGCACTATCATCACTGGTGATTTTTCGCGCCATGATGGCGTGTGTCGACCACGTTGCCAAAGGGAAGTTTCAAAAGCCATGCTCAACTCGGTGCTTCTGGATACATTTTCGCGACTGCTGGACGAGGCCGCGGCGAGCGGCGAGCGCGACCCGATCGCCATGAATCTGGCCACGGCCGATGACTCCGGCCGGGTGTTTTCACGGATCGTGCTGCTGAAGAGCGTCGACGAGCGTGGCTTCCGCTTCTTCACGAACCACCACAGTGACAAGGGTCGTCAGCTGCAAGCGCACCCGCAGGTGGCGCTGTGCTTCCACTGGAAGCAGCTGCGTGAGGGCGTGCAGGTGCGGGTCGAGGGTGTCGTGCGCAAGCTGCCGGACGAGGAGTCGGATACCTACTTCGCCAGCCGCCCGCGCCTGAGTCAGATTGGCGCCTGGGCCTCGCTGCAGTCACAGACGCTGCCGGACCGGGACACTTTCGAAGAGCGGGTGGCGCAATACGAGCGGGAATTCGAGGGGCGCGAGGTGACTCGCCCGCCACACTGGGGCGGCTACCTTGTTGAACCGGACATGCTGGAATTCTGGTATGGCGCCGAATTCCGCCTGCACGAACGGGTCCGCTGGGATCGCGATGGCCAGGCCTGGACGAGCCGGTTGCTGTACCCCTGATGGGTGATGCGTACCCGCAGCGGATCGTCTGCCTCACCGAGGAGCCGACCGAAGTGCTGTACGCCTTGGGCGAGGAGCATCGAATCGTCGGCATCTCCGGCTTCACCGTGCGCCCGCCGCGGGCGCGCAGGGAGAAGCCGAAAGTCTCGGCGTTCACCAGCGCGAAGATCGGCGAGATCCTGAAGCTGGCGCCCGATCTGGCGATCGGTTTCTCCGATATCCAGGCAGATATCGCGCGCGACCTGATCAAGGCGGGCGTCGAGGTGTGGATCAGCAACCATCGCAGTGTGGAGGGCATCCTCGCCTACATCCGGCGGCTAGGCGCCATGGTCGGCGCGGCGGACAAGGCCGAAGCCTGCGCGCAGCAGGCCGAACAGCACATCGAGGAGATCCGGATCGCCGCTGCCCAATTGCCGCGACGGCCCAGAGTATATTTCGAGGAATGGGACGAGCCGATGATCAGCGGGATCCGCTGGGTAGCGGAAATCATCGGCATCGCCGGCGGTGACGACTGCTTTCCCGAGCTGTCGAGGGAGTCGCTGGCAAAGCAACGCATCCTGGCCAACGGCGACGAAGTGGTGCGCCGCGCGCCGGACATCATTCTCGGCTCGTGGTGTGGCAAGCGCTTCCGGCCCGAACGCGTCGCCGCGCGTCCCGGCTGGGACACGATTCCGGCGGTAAGCAACGGCGACCTGCACGAGATCAAATCGCCGATCATCCTGCAGCCCGGTCCGGCGGCGCTGTTCGACGGGCTGGACGAGATCCATCGCATCATCAAGGCATGGGCGACCCGCTGAAGCGGCGGACTGGCAGTATGGGGTGCTGCCTGGACAACGCGTGCGTCGCGGCGAAGATTGACAGCCGGTTTGGGCTAAACTAGCGTTTCGGCACCAACCACAAGACGAAGGTGGCCCGCGTCCGCGCCGGCCGAGTGTGCGACATGTCAACTACACGCTGCCCACGCTGAAGCCCGTCACGCCTTGTGTCCCGAAAGGCGCGTTGCGCCTTTTTTTGCTTCCAGAGATATCGCTTCCATGATTGAGATCACGCTACCCGACGGCAGCAAGCGGCCGTTTGAGCATCCCGTTACCGTGCAGGACGTGGCCGCCTCGATTGGCGCCGGTCTGGCCAAGGCGACTCTGGCCGGCAAGGTCGATGGTCAGCTGGTGGATGCCAGTTTTGCCATCGACCACGATGCCAGCCTGCAAATCATCACCGACAAGAGCCCGGAGGCGCTGGAGATCCTTCGCCATTCCACCGCGCATCTGATGGGCCAGGCAGTGCAGCGCCTGTATCCGGGAGCGCAGGTGACGATCGGTCCGGTGATCGACAACGGTTTTTTCTACGACTTCGCCTACGAACGGCCGTTCACCCCGGACGATCTGCCCAGGATCGAGGCCGAGATGGCGAAGATCGTCGCCGAGCAGTTGCCGGTGACGCGCAGCGTGAAGTCGCGCGACGAGGCAGTGGCATTCTTCCGCGGCATGGGCGAGGAGTACAAGGCCGAGATCATCGAGTCGATCCCGGCCGGTGAGCAATTGTCGCTCTACAGCCAGGGCGAGTTCACCGACCTTTGCCGCGGCCCGCATGTGCCGAACACCGGCAAGCTGCGTGCATTCAAGCTGATGAAGGTTGCCGGTGCGTACTGGCGCGGCGATTCCAGCAAGGCCATGCTGACCCGGATCTATGGCACGGCCTGGCTCAATGACAAGGATCTGAAGGCTCACCTGTTCCAGCTCGAAGAGGCCGAGAAGCGCGATCACCGCAAGATCGGCAAGGCGCTCGATCTGTTCCATCAGCAGGAAGAAAGCCCGGGCATGGTGTTCTGGCATCCGAATGGCTGGGCGATCTGGCAGCAGGTGGAACAGTACATGCGCGGCGTGTACCGCCGCAGCGGCTACCAGGAAATCCGCTGCCCGATGGTGCTGGACGTGTCGTTGTGGAAAAAGTCCGGGCACTGGGACAACTACGCCGAGAACATGTTCTTCACCGAATCGGAGAAGCACACCTACGCGCTGAAGCCGATGAACTGCCCCGGCCACGTCCAGGTGTTCAACACCGGCCTGCACAGCTATCGCGAGCTGCCGATCCGTTATGGCGAGTTTGGCGGCTGCCACCGCAATGAGCCATCCGGTGCCCTGCACGGGATCATGCGGGTGCGTGCCTTCACCCAGGACGACGGCCACATCTTCTGCACAGCGGATCAGGTCGAGGAAGAAGTTACCGCGTTTCACCTGCAGGCGATGAAGGTGTATGCCGACTTCGGCTTCACCGAGCTGGCGATCAAGCTGGCGCTGCGACCGGAAAAGCGCATCGGCTCGGACGAGTTCTGGGATCGCACCGAGGAAATGCTGCGCCGTGCACTGCGCGCCGCCGGTGTCGAATGGGAGGAGTTGCCGGGCGAGGGGGCGTTCTACGCGCCCAAGATCGAATACCACCTCAAGGACTCGATCGGTCGTGCCTGGCAGGTCGGTACCATGCAGGTCGATTTCATGATGCCGGAGCGTCTGGGTGCCGAATATGTCGACGAACAGTCGCAGAAGCGGCATCCGGTCATGCTGCACCGGGCCATCGTCGGCTCGATGGAGCGCTTCATCGGCATCCTCATCGAGCACCATGCCGGGCTGCTGCCCGCCTGGCTGGCGCCGGTGCAGGCAGTGGTGCTCAACATCACCGATGCGCAGGCCGATTACGTCCGGCAGGTAACGCAAACCCTTGTCGACAAAGGTTTCCGGGTACAGTCCGATTTGCGCAATGAGAAGGTCGGCTATAAAATCCGCGAACATACGATGCAGAAAGTCCCTTATCTCCTGGTGGTCGGTGATCGCGAGAAAGAGATGGAGGGCGTTTCCGTACGTACCCGTTCCGGCGAGGATCTGGGCAGCATGGCGCTGGCCGATTTCGTCGAACGACTGCTGACCGAAAGCCGACGCTGAGCGTCGGACGGTCAATTCATTACTTCTTCTGGAGGATCGTGGTATCGCAACCACAGACAACAAGGGCAATCGTCGCAACCAGGAAATCCGTGTTCCGCGGGTTCGTGTGATCGGTGCAGACGCCGAGCAGCTCGGCATCCTTACCCGTGACGAGGCACTGACGCTGGCACAGGAAGCCGGCATGGATCTGGTTGAGATCCAGCCGAACGGCGACCCGCCCGTCTGCCGGATCATGGACTACGGCAAGTTCAAGTTCGACGCCCAGAAGAAGGCGCAGGCCGCCAAGAAGAAGCAGAAGCAGGTCGAGATCAAGGAAGTGAAGTTCCGGCCGGTCACGGACGTGGGCGATTACCAGATCAAGCTGCGCAACATGCTTCGCTTCCTCGAGGAAGGCGACAAGGTCAAGGTCACCATTCGCTTCCGTGGTCGCGAGATGTCGCACCAGGATCTGGGTCAGAACCTGGCCAGGAAGATCCAGGAAGACGTTGGCGAGAACGGTCAGGTCGAATCGTTTCCGCGGCTTGAAGGCCGCCAGATGATCATGATGATCGGACCCAAGAAGAAGCAGTAGCAGCAGGCGCCGAGCGACTCCGGGCGCGGCCTGCTGTTGCAGGACGTCGTCCCGTGCACGAGATGCCTTGGTGCGAATCTCCCCAAAGCGCTGTCGTGCAGGGAGCGAGTTCCTACTGGCGCCGATCTTCGAGAATCCGTATAATCGGCGGTTCGACCGCTACGGACAGGTCGTGAACCGATCGCGGCAGGACGGAAAGTGTGGCCCAGGCCACCGCCAGATCAGTCAGAAATCGGGGTTGCC